>DATGHJ010000431.1:0-2937 GCA_035308085.1 Trinickia sp.
TCCCGCGCCACCCGATTCCGCGCGGATCAGATGCGACTCGAGCCGCACCGGGTAGCGCCATTCGAGCACTTCGGGATCGGTCAGGCGCGAGTTGGTCATGTGCGTCTGCACGGCATCGACGCCGCTAAAACCGTTGCCCGCGCCGCTGCCGCCCGCAATCGTTTCGTAGTACTGGTAGCAGGCATCGCCGAAGGTGAAGTTGTTCATCGTCCCTTGGCTCGATGCCACGATGCCGAGCGCGCCATACAGCGCATTGGTGATTGCGGACGACGTCTCCACGTTGCCCGATACCACCGCCGCCGGATACATCGGATTGAGCATCGAGCGGTCCGGAACGATCACCGACAGCGGCTTGAGGCAACCGGCGTTGAGCGGAATATCGTCGCCAACGAGCGTGCGGAACACATAGAGCACCGCCGCCATGCAGACCGCCTTCGGCGCGTTGAAGTTGTTGGGCAACTGCGCAGACGTGCCGCTGAAATCGACCGTGGCGCCGCGCGTCGCGGCATCGACGCGAATCGCGATCTCGATTACCGCGCCGTTGTCGAGTTCGTACCGATAGGTGCCGTCCTTGAGCGCGCCGATCACGCGGCGTACCGCTTCCTCCGCGTTGTCCTGCACGTGACGCATGAAGGCGAGCACCACGTCGCGGCCAAATTGCGCGACCATGCGACGCAACTCGTCCACGCCTTTCTGGTTCGCCGCGACCTGTGCGCGCAGATCGGCCATGTTCTGCGCGATGTTGCGCGCGGGATAGCGACCCGACGCGAGTAGCGCGCGCGTGTCGGTATCGCGCAGCACGCCCGCCGAGACAAGTTGCCAGTTGTCGATCAGCACGCCTTCTTCTTCGATATGCGATGACGCCGCCGGCATCGACCCCGGCGTAATGCCGCCGATATCCGCATGATGCCCTCGCGAGCCCACATAAAACAACGGTTCGGCCGAGCCGTCGGCGAACACCGGCGTGATGACGGTCACGTCGGGCAAGTGCGTGCCGCCGTGATACGGGTCGTTCAGCATGAACACGTCGCCATCGCGCATTGCGCCGCGATTGCGCTCGATCACCGTCTTGATGCTCTCGCCCATCGAGCCGAGATGCACCGGCATGTGCGGCGCGTTGGCGATCAGGTTACCTGCGTCATCGAAGATCGCGCACGAGAAGTCGAGACGCTCCTTGATGTTGACCGAATACGCCGTGTTTTGCAGGCGCAATCCCATCTGCTCGGCAATCGACATAAACAGGTTATTGAAGACTTCGAGGCGCACGGGGTCGGCCTCGGTGCCGATCGAGCGGCGAGTGGGCAGCGGCTGTACACGCGTCATCAACACGTTGCCCTGTGCGGTCAGAACGGCTTGCCAGCCCGGCTCGACCACGGTGGTGCCGTTCTTTTCAGCGATGATCGCCGGGCCATTAAGCGTGTCGCCGGCGCACAGCGTGTCGCGCTGGTAGAGCGACGCGTCGTGCCACGCGGCACCCGAATACATGCGTACGACCGTCTGCGCACGAAGCGCGTCGTCTGCCGCGCGCGGCGACAGGTTGACCGTATCGACGGGCGCATCGGAATGACCAATGGCCTCGACGGACGCAAGTTCCGCGATGAGCGGCGTATCCGCCATCAGGAACGCGTAGCGTTGACGATAGGCTGCTTCGAACGCGGCGCGCATTGCGTCGACGCTGCCCGCGGGCACGGCAAGCGACGAATCGGTGCCTTGATAACGCAGATGCACACGCCGCTCGGCCGTGATGCGCGCCGCGTCGACGCTTTGTTCGAGCAGGGCGCGGGTTGCGTCGTCCGCGAGGGCATCGAGTGCGGCTTCGAGCGTTGGCAGCGAGGCTGCGTCGAGCGTGATTTCCAGCGCCCGTTCTCGCATGGCGGTTTGATCCGCGAGACCCATGCCGTACGCGGAGAGCACTCCTGCGAGCGGATGCGCGAACACGCGAGTCATGCCGAGCGCGTCGGCCACCCCGCATGCGTGCTGACCGCCTGCGCCGCCGAACGTCGTCAGCACGTACTGCGAGACGTCATGACCGCGCTGCACGGAAATTTTCTTGATCGCGTTCGCCATGCTGCCGATGGCGATCTCCAGATAGCCTTCCGCGAGTTCTTCGGGCGTGCGGCGCTGCCCCGTCGCCGCGAAGATTTCGTCGGCGAGCGCCTGAAAGCGTTGCGCGACGACATCGCGATCCAGCGGCTCGTTCGCATGCGGACCGAACACGCGCGGAAAATAGTCGGGCTGGATCTTGCCGAGCATCACGTTGCAGTCGGTGACCGCGAGCGGGCCGCCGCGCCGGTACGCGGCGGGGCCGGGATTCGCGCCTGCCGAGTCGGGGCCGACACGCAGCCGCGCGCCGTCGAAGCCGAGCACCGAGCCGCCGCCAGCCGCTACCGTGTGAATGCTCATCATCGGCGCGCGCATGCGCACGCCTGCTACCTGTGTTTCGAACACGCGCTCGAACTCGCCGTTGAAGTGCGAGACGTCCGTCGAAGTGCCGCCCATGTCGAAGCCGATCACGCGCTCGAAGCCCGCCGCCTGCGCCGCGCGCACCATACCGACGATGCCGCCCGCAGGACCGGAAAGGATCGCGTCCTTGCCCTGGAACACATCGGCGCGTGCCAGTCCGCCGCTACTCTGCATGAACTGCAGGTTCACGCCAGGCATTTCGTGCGCGACCTGATCGACGTAACGGCGCAGGATCGGCGACAGATACGCGTCCACGACGGTCGTATCGCCGCGCGAGACCATTTTCATCAGCGGCGAAACTTCGTGGGACACGGAGATCTGCGTGAAGCCGATACGCCGTGCCAGATCTGCCAGTTCACGTTCATGCGACGTGTGGCGATAGCCGTGAATCAGCACGATGGCGAGCGCGCGAATGCCCGCGTCGTAAACCTCGTGCAGTGCGCGTTCCGCCGCAACGCGATCGAGCGGCGCGAC
>DATGHJ010000432.1:0-4403 GCA_035308085.1 Trinickia sp.
CCGCATCCGCCATGACCAACGCCGATCCCCATGAGCTTCAAAAATTCAGCGATCTAGCGCATCGCTGGTGGGACCCGAACGCCGAATTCAAGCCGCTGCACGAGCTGAACCCTGTTCGGCTCGCCTGGATCGATGCTCACGCGCATCTGGCCGGCAAGCGCGTGCTGGATATTGGTTGCGGCGGTGGCATCCTGTCCGAATCGATGGCGGGATTGGGCGCACAGGTCAAGGGCATCGATCTGTCAACCCAGGCGCTCGGCGTGGCCGACCTGCATAGTCTCGAAAGCGGTGTCAGCGTCGAGTATGAAGAGATCGCAGCGGAAGCGCTCGCGGCGCGCGAGCCGGGCACCTTTGACGCCGTCACCTGCATGGAAATGCTGGAGCACGTGCCGGACCCGAGCGCCATCGTCGCTGCGTGCGCCACGCTGGTGAAGCCGGGCGGCTGGGTCTTCTTCTCGACGCTCAACCGCAACGTCAAATCGTATTTGTTTGCCGTGATCGGCGCCGAGTACATCGCGCAGATGCTTCCCAAAGGCACGCACGACTACGCGCGCTTTATCCGCCCGTCGGAGCTGGCGGGGTTCGTGAGGGCGGCCGGTCTGCACAGCCACGATATCAAAGGCATCACTTACAACCCGCTCTCCAAGCATTTCGGATTGTCCGACGACACGAGCGTGAACTACCTGTTCGCGTGCCGGCGCGGTGCCTGATCCGCGTGCCGACCCAATCTCTTTCCGTGCCCGATTGACCTCATGAGCGACCCCACTCCCCTGCCGCAGCGCGAAAGCGACGACGCGTCGATCGGCTTGTGCCAAGCCGTCCTGTTCGACCTCGACGGCACGCTCGCGGACACCGCGCCCGACCTCGCCGCCGCCGTCAACAAGATGCGGCACGACCGCGGTCTCGAGATGCTGCCGCTCGACGATTTGCGTCCGCTCGCGTCCGCCGGCGCGCGCGGCCTGATCGGCGGCGCGTTTGGGATCGGGCCCGAACACCAGGGGTTCGCGTCGATGCGCGAAGAGTTTCTCGCCAATTACGAAGCTGATTTGTGCATCGAAACGACGCTCTTTCCGGGCATCGGCGAAATACTCAACGAACTGGATGAGCGCGGCGTGCGCTGGGGCATCGTCACGAACAAGGTCTCGCGCTTGACCGATCCGCTCGTCGAGCTGCTTGGCCTCGACCTGCGGGCCGGCTGCGTCGTTAGCGGGGATACGACGCCGCATTCGAAGCCGCATCCGGCGCCGCTCCTGCACGCCGCGAAAGAACTCGATATACAGCCGGAGCGAGTCGTCTATGTCGGCGACGATCTGCGTGATGTGCAAGCGGGGTTCGCGGCGGGCATGGTCACCGTTGCCGCCGCCTACGGCTACTGCGGAACGGACCTGCCACCCGCTCAATGGCACGCGCAGCATGTGGTGCAATCCACGGGCGAGCTGCAGCGGCTGCTGCGCGAGATCGGCTGATCAAATCCGTCACTTCCGCGGCGACCGGCTCGCCACAGAAGCTGAAAATACGCCGCTGGCCCGTTCTTTAGCGCGCAAGGCGCGCCAATCCCGCGGTTCTATGGGATAATCTTCAATTCCACAGGGGCCGACTTGGTTTCGACGTGGATAACGAAGCAGCGCAGGGCATACCGAGGACCCGTCACCTCGTAAATCAATGGGACTTAAGTAACTGCGAACGACGAAACGTACGCATTGGCGGCTTAACCCCGCCAACCTCGCACTAGCTCTCTGACGGGCTAGGGTCGCAAGACCAGCGAGGTCATTCACGTCAGATAATCCTTGGTGGTGTCACGACGCCGGGGCCGAAAACTTAGTGACTCGCCGTAACGAAGCGTGTTCGTCCGCGTCGGTGCGGTTAAATCAAATGACAGAACTAAGTATGTAGAACTGGTTGTGGACTATTTGCGGACGCGGGTTCGATTCCCGCCGGCTCCACCAAGACACTCATCCTGACAAGTTTCGGGAATTCATGAAAACCCCGCCGAGCGCAGCTCTCGCGGGGTTTAATTTTCTTTGCGGCCCGGCGCGCTCCACATGCGCCACCGATTTCCCGAAGAAGCCGGCTCTTTCGCCCTTCCTCGGTGGATGCGCGCGTGTCGGCACCGCGTAGACTCTCCGCAGTCGTTGCTCACTGAAACGCGGTAGACACAAGCGCCATTCACGATCGAACCGCGCGGACACATTTCTGCCTAATGGCGAACGCGCGGTTTTCGAAGCAGCCGGGACGCCACGCTTGCCCATGGGTTATCAGCACGTCTAGCCCGCATGCCGGCAAAACCCGCCCGGTATCGCCACCGATTGAACAGCCATTGACGCAACGACTACATTGAAAACGCACTGCCCTCGCCGTAAAGGCAAAACCATGAACAAGGTTCCCCTCCTCGCCGCCGTGCCCGCAGCCCTCGCGATTGCGGCTTGCAGCTCGCCTAACGTCCAGGACGTTCGCTCGTCGGAACCGGTCGTCTTCGTGCAATCGCAACGCGCTCCGAGCGACATCTCGAACTGCCTGCAACGCAGAATCGAGGGCCTTCGAAAGAGTGCCGGCAATGGATCGACCGAATTGACGCTCGGCCACGGCTCGGAGAACTACGCGTGGCTCATTACGCTGATGCCGTCCGGCCACGGCTCGGTGGTGAAGGTGCAAAAATCGCCCGGCGACGACGGTTCGGTACCGGAACCTGAAATGCGCTTCGATATCGCGCGCTGCACGACGTGAGCCGCGCTTCGCGCGCTCGCGGTTGCGGCAAGGTCGGCGACGGCCGCCCGCGCGACGGCACGCGAGCAATCAGGCGCTCTTGGCCAGGGCCCGTTTTCAGCCCATAACAGGCACCGGCGAGGCACCGGCGACGCGGCTTGATTAGTTGTTATCTTGCGGGCACTGCAGATTGCACCCGTTCGGGTCCCCGAGGTCGCCTTCCTTGCGCAACTTCGTCACAGGCCCGTGCTGGTATTTGTTCGACGGCGCCGACGCCGCAAACTCCAACTGCGGGTGCTGTTGAAGCTGGAACTGGTCCTGCAGGATGCCGCCCGGCACCCCTGGCGAGTTCTGAGCGAAAGCGAGCGACGTAACGGCAAACAATGCGCCCGCCGCAGCAGCGGCAGCGCAAGCGTTGATAAGCAATTTCATAGCGATTCGATGCCGCTTGACGCGGACTGAAGAACAAGACGGAACGTCCGAAGGATAGAGCGTAACGCAGAACGGCATGGCTACGCAGCGAAGTATTACGGGCGTAACGCAAAACCGTCTCGATCGAACCCTTTGCCCGCTCTAGCGCGAAGCGCTCTCAGACACCGCCGCGCCACGCAACCCGCTCGCCACATCGACGATCGTCCCGCAATGCAACGGGTCGTATCCCGCGAGATGAGCCACCGTCGCTCGGAACGCGTCGCTTTGCAGCATCTGTACGACCGGCGCGAGCGGCGCCGAAGCGAGCGGCGCGCGCTCGCACGCGAAGTAATAGTCTTCATCGACGATCGGGATGAAGTCGAGCCCGAAATGATGAGCGGCCGGCTCGACGCCGAAGCCGAGATCGGCCATGCCGCTCGCGACGAAAGCCGCTATCGCCGAATGCGTCAGCTCCGCCGACGCATAGCCATTGATGCGCTCGGGATCGATGCCGATACTGCGCAGCGCCAGGTCGAGCAGCATCCGCGTGCCGGAGCCCGGCTGGCGGTTGACGAAGCGCACGTCGTCGCGGGCCAGGTCGTTCAAGCCGCGAATCCCCTTCGGATTGCCTTTCGGCAGAAAGAGCCCCTGCTTACGTTGCGTCAGATGAATCAGCACATGCCGCTGCGGATCGAGCCAGCGACGGTAGACGGTCGCGCATGTCTCACGGAACGCGCCACGCGGCAGGTGAAACCCAGCCAGGTCACATTCGCCGCGTGCCAGCGCGGTCACGGCCTCGGCGCTGTCGCGGTACTTGATGTCGACCGATGCGGCGTCGCGAGCCACCAGCGCCGTCACGAGCGCCGCAACCGCGTAGCCATGCGACGCCTGAATCCGTACCGCACCGCCGTGCTGCCCGAGCCGGCGGTTCAACTCGCTCGCCACCTCGCTCGCGAGCGCCTGCATATTGCCGTCGAGCCGCTCGGCGCACAGGCGTTGCGCTCGCACCACGGCCTGCCCCAATTCCGATAGCGCGGACCCCTTCCCGCGCGCCTTCGCGATCAGCGCGCCGCCCAAGTGCTCCTCGAGCGCGCGCAGCATACCCCACGCGTGGCGATACGAGAGGCCCTTGTTCGCGGCCGCCCGGGCGATGCTGCCCGTTTCGCCGACGAGCGCAAGCAGCGGCACGACGTCGGTCAGGCTCGCTTCGCGGCCCGCGCTATCGACGACGACCAATTGCGCCTTGCAGTCGATCTGGATCATTTATGTAGTGCTTCTTCCTATTGCGA
>DATGHJ010000433.1:0-2761 GCA_035308085.1 Trinickia sp.
CGTATTCCGGTCCTCGTACTGCTGTCGACGCTCGCGGGTTGCAGCGCGCTTTTCGGTCCGAAGCCGGCGCCCGAAACCGAGCAACCAGCCGCGCCGCCCGAGCCGGCATCCGAACCGGAGGCGCCCGCATCGGCGCCGGAAGTCGCATCCGCACCGGTTGTCGAGCCGAAACACGAAGTTGCCGAGGCGAAACGTCCGCCGCCGAAGAAGCCCATCTACCGGCCGACGCAACGCCCGCGCGAGCCCGTTGCACCGCCCGCGCCTCCTGCGCCGCCCGCTCCGCCGCCGCTCATCACCACGCGGCTGTTGTCGCAAGAGCAGACGCACGGGCTGCTCGACACCAAGGTGCAGCGTCCCGACGGCAAGATCATCGGCCGCGCGATCGACATGTTCACCGACGCGAGCGGCAAGCCGACGAGCATGCTCGTCAATCTGACGGGCTTCCTGGGCGTCGGCGACAGGAAGGTGCGCTTTCCGTGGAGTGCGTTCCGCTTCGGTACGTCGCCGAAGAAAACCCCGATCACGCTCGATATCGGGCCGAACGAGGCGCCTGGGGCCGAGGAATCGCGGTCCCGCGCAAAAGACGCGCGCGCCGCAAGCAAGCCGGGTGCCGCGCGCGAGCCGCTTACGCTGCCCGTGATCGACGCGACGGTGGAGCGCCGCAACGGCGACCGCGTGGGCCGCGTGATCGACGTGCTGATCGATGCGAACGCGCAGCCGCAGGCGGCAGTGCTCGACGTCGGCAGCCTGATCGCCCACGACCGGCGCAGCATTGCCGCCGACTGGTCCGCGCTGCGCTTCGTCCCGAAAGACGACCAACTCGAACTGCAGATGGATCTGTCGGACGCGCAAATCGAGGCCGCTCCGCCCTACGATGCCGACAAGCCCGTGCGCGCCGTATCGCCCGCTCCTGCCGCTCCGCCTCGCGCCGCCGCACCGGCTGCGCCGGGCGGCTCGTCGCCGGGTCTCGCTTCGGCGACGCGCCCCCAACGGTGACGAAACCGCACATGGCACTCGTCCGTAGCCTTCGCGCGCTCGACTGGCTCAACTTCTTCCTCGCGAATGTGCAGACCGGCTTCGGTCCGTTCATCGCCTCCTATCTGACGTCGAACAAATGGACGCAGGGCGAGATCGGCGTGGCGCTCTCAGTCGGCACGGCGACTGCGATGATCAGCCAGGTTCCAGCAGGCGCGCTCATCGACGCGATGCGCAACAAGCGCTTCGCAGGCGCCGCGGCGATCGTCGCGATCGCCGCGTGCGCGCTGCTGCTCGCGGCCAGCCCGACGCTCTTGCCCGTGCTCGCCGCCGAAGTCTTCCACGGCTTTGCGAGCTGCATGCTGACGCCGGCGATCGCGGCGATTTCGATCGCGCTCGTCGGACGCCACGCGCTCGGCGACCGGCTCGGGCGCAACGCGCGCTGGGCGTCGATCGGCAGCGCGGTCGCCGCCGGACTGATGGGGCTCTTCGGCGAGTACTCTTCCGCGCGCGCAGTGTTCTGGCTCACCGCGGCGCTCACGGTGCCCGCGCTCGTCGCGCTCTCGATGATCGAGAACACCGGTGCCGCGCCCTACGGCGCCCCGCCGCCGCCCGAGAAGCGCGAGAACATGTCGGTGCTGCTGCGCGACAAGCGCATGCTGATCTTCGCGGCGTGCATCGCGCTCTTTCACTTGTCGAACGCGGCGATGCTCAACCTCGCCGCCGGCGAAGTCACGACGCGCATGAGCGATAACGTCCAGCTCGTGATCGCGGCGTGCATCATCGTGCCGCAGATGGTCGTGGCGGCATTGTCGCCGTGGGTCGGGCGCTCGGCGGAGCGCTGGGGCCGGCGGCCGATCCTGCTGTTCGGCTTTTCCGCGCTGCCGGTGCGGGCGCTGCTGTTCGCGGGCATCAGCAGCCCGTACCTGCTCGTGCCGGTGCAGGCGTTCGACGGCATCAGCGCCGCTGTGTTCGGCGTGATGCTGCCGCTGATCGCCGCCGACGTCGCGGGCGACAAGGGACACTACAACTTGTGTATCGGCCTCTTCGGCCTGACGGCGGGGATCGGAGCGACGCTCAGCACGCTCGTCGCCGGCTTCATCTCCGATCACTTCGGCAACGCGGTCAGCTTCATGGTGCTGGCTGCCGCGGGCGCCCTGGCCGTGCTGCTCGTATGGGCCGCGCTGCCCGAGACGCGCGATCCGGTACCGGCGTCCGAGGGAGAGCCGGCCGGCGACAGCCAGCCGTCTTCCGCAACCGGGCAATAGGGAACGGCCGGCGCACGACTCAACGTGCACCGGCCGTATCGGTCCGTCAATCTCGGTCAGTCAGATCGAGCCGCACCCGGCAGCGGCTGCAGGCAATGCGTCAAGACTACAGCTCGCGATCGACCGCTTCGCGCGCCGCCTCGAGCGCGGCCTCCGCCGCCTTGTGCTCGGTCGGCCAGTAGCCGTCGACATGCACGAGGCGCCAGCCGATCGCCACCTCGTCGCCTTTCAGCACGCGAAAGTGGGACTTCACGCCAGTCATCACTTGTTCCACGGCGACTTCCAGGTCATAGCCCTTGTAGACTTCCTGATAGTCGCCCATGTCGACGCCTTTCGCCTCCACCGTGGCCTCCCCGCTGATCGATTCAATCGCAGTCGCCGGACAAGTACTTCCGGCCGTCACAGGTGATTTCGAACGTGCCTTCGCCGGTTTCGCCGGCGAGGCCGGCGTGCAGCAGTTCGGCGGCGACGGCGCTCGACAGCTGCGGCGGCATCTGTCCGACGCCGACGTCGTTCAG
>DATGHJ010000434.1:0-6600 GCA_035308085.1 Trinickia sp.
CACCGATCAGCGCCGTCAGGCGATCGACTTCACGACCGTCATCTACCGCGTGCCGACCCAATTGATCGCGAAGAGCGACAGCGGCCTCGTGGCGACGCCGGAATCGCTCAAGGGCAAGCGCGTCGGCGTGTTGCAGGCGTCGATTCAGGAAACCTTCGCAAAGGCGCACTGGGAGCCGGCGGGCGTGACGGTCGTGTCGTATCAGGATCAGAACCAGGTGTATGCGGACCTCGTCGCGGGCCGCTTGGACGCGACGCTCGTGCTCGCCCCGGCGGGACAGACAGGCTTCCTGTCGAAGCCTGACGGCAAGGGCTATGCGTTCGTCGGACAGCCGGTGCACGACGACAAGATCCTCGGCAGCGGCATTGCGTTCGGCATCCGCAAGGGCGACGACGCGTTGCGCAGCCAGTTGAACGCGGCGATCGCGAAGGTGAAGGCCGACGGCACTGTAAAGACGCTTGCGCAGAAGTACTTCGGCAATATCGACGTCTCCGCGAAGTAAAGGCATAGCGAAGGAGCGGGCAGATGATGGCGAGCGAGGGCGGGGCGCCGGTGGCTTTGAACGAGCGTGATGTCGTGGAAGTGCTGCTGCGCGAGTTGGGCGGCGATCTCATTGCAGTCGGCGACGCCATTGATCCGCGCTATTTCACCGCCTACAACGAAGCGCCGGGCGTGCGGCCGCTCGCGCTCATCCGGCCGCGCACCGTCGACGATGTCTCGCGCACGCTGGCGCTTTGCTCGCGCTTGAAACTTCCGCTCGTGCCGCAAGGCGGTGCAACCGGGCTCGCGCGTGGCGCGGTGGCGCTCGGCGGCGAGGTCGTGCTTGCGATGGAACGCTTCGCGGGCATCGAGGAAATCGACACCGCGGCGGGCACCGTCACGGTCCGCGCCGGAACGCCGCTGCAGACGGTGCAGGAAGCGGCCGACGAAGCGGGCTTTACGCTCGGCATCGATCTCGGCGCACGCGGCTCGTGCCAGATTGGCGGCAATATCGCGACTAACGCGGGCGGCAATCGCGCGATTCGCTATGGCGTGATGCGCGAGCAGGTGCTTGGGCTCGAAGCCGTGCTGGCCGACGGCACGGTCGTCACCTCGCTTAACAAGATGCTCAAGAACAACGCGGGCTTCGATTTGAAGCACGTGTTCATCGGCAGCGAAGGGACGCTTGGCGTCATCACGCGCGCCGTGCTCAAGCTGCATCCGAAACTCGCATCGCCCGCCACTGCCTTGTGTCGTGCGACCGACTACGACGCGGTCGTGAAGCTCTGGCATCGCGTGCGCGCGACGCTGCCGAGCGTGATCAGCTTCGAGGCGATGTGGCCGGAGTTCTATCGGTTCGTCGCTGCGAATACCCCTGGTGTTACCGCGCCACTCGCTGCAGACGACGGGTTTTTCGTACTGGTCGAATGCGCGTCGAGCGATGCGGCGGCGACAGCATCGGATGCGCATGCCGCGCTTGAAGCATGCCTCGGTACGTGCTTCGAGGACGGCTTGATCGAAGACGCCGCGTTCGCCAACTCGACGCGCCAAGCGCTCGACATGTGGACCTTGCGCGAAGGTCTCGCGATCGACACGCTCCCGCACTTCATGAACTTCGACGTGAGCCTGCCGATCGGTGTGATCGGGGTGTTTGCCGAGCGCTGCCGTGCCGCGCTCGTCGAACGGTGGCCGCATGCGACGAGTGTGTTCTTCGGACATATCGGCGACAGCAACGTGCACATCGGTGTGTCGCTTGCAGACCTGCCGGCGCATGGCGAAGACGCGGTAGATCGCGTCGTCTATGAAGTCGTGCACGAGATGGGCGGCTCGATTTCGGCGGAGCATGGAATCGGCCGGCTCAAGCGTCCGTATCTCGGCTATTCGCGCAGCGCTACCGAAATCGAGCTGATGCGCCGCATGAAGGCGGCGCTCGACCCGCTCGGCATTCTGAATCCCGGCAAGGTGCTGTAGGCGCGGCACGGTTACGGTGCCGCCGCGCCTTCCCGTTCCGCGCGGGGGCTTCGAGCGTCGTCGGACCGGCGGGGACGTTGCGGCGCGCGCCACACACGCCCCACATCAGATAGTCGCTCGTGTTTGGATCAGCCGACGTGAGTGCGTTTCGCCGACGGCGCGACGGTCTCCATTGTCGACAGGCCGTGGACGATGCCGCAATCCTCGACGGTGTGCTCGCCCACGCACTGCTCGCGCAGCCCGGTCAGTTGGGCTTTCAGGTGCTCCAGCTCGGCGAGGCGCGCGTTCACGTGCCCGATGTGCTCGTCGAGCAGGGAATTGACGGAGCTGCAGCGGTCGGTCGGAATGTCGGTGAGGCGCAGCAGCTCGCGGATTTCGTCGTGCGTCATGTCGAGCGCGCGGCAGTTGCGGATGAAGCGCAGGCGCTCGATGTGCTCGGCCGAGTAGCTCCGGTAGTTCGAATCGGTGCGCTGAGCGTCGGGCATCAGGCCCTCTTTCTCATAGAAACGGATGGTTTCCGTCGTGCAGTTCGCGGCTTTCGCCAGTTCGCCGATTTTCATCTGAGGTTCCTCTTCAGGGCCTTGACCTTGTAGCGACTTCAAGGTGTTAACTGTACCCCAACGTACACCTGGAAGCTCGTCATGACTAAAACCAAGAACCCGATCGACGCGCGCAGCGTCGCCGAGCAGTCGCACGGTGATGAGCATGGGCATGCTTGCGGGCTCGATCAGCGCCGTGACCACGGCGGCGGGCACGACCACAACCACGACCACGGCACCGTCTGTTGCAGCGCCCCCGCCCCTTCGCTGGGCCCGCTGCGCGCCGCCGAAGTCACGGCCGACGGCGTACGCACGTCGATCCGCATCATGCAGATGGACTGCCCGACCGAAGAAGCGCTGATCCGCAAGAAGCTCGGCCACATGCCTGCGGTTTCGAGCATGGAATTCAACCTGATGCAGCGCGTGCTGACGGTGGTTCACGCACCCGAGGCGCAGCGGGCCGTGCTCGACGCGATTCGCTCGCTCGGCTTCGTGCCCGAGCTGCCCGATCCGGCAGCCGAAACGCGCCGCGAAATCGCGCCGGCGCCGAAGCGCGTGTGGCCGCTCGTACTCGCCGGCGTCGCGGCAGCCGCATCGGAAGCTGCGACCTGGTTCGGCATGCCGACGTGGCTCGCGGCGGCGCTAGCCGTGGCGGCGATCGCGGTTTGCGGCCTGACGACCTACAAGAAGGGCTGGGTCGCGATCCGCAACGGCAACCTGAACATCAACGCGCTGATGAGCATCGCCGTCACCGGTGCGGCGATTCTTGGCCAGTGGCCCGAAGCCGCAATGGTCATGGTGTTGTTCACGCTCGCCGAGCTGATCGAGGCGAAGTCGCTCGATCGCGCGCGCAACGCGATCCAGGGCCTGATGCGCCTCGCTCCCGACACGGCCACGGTCCAACAGCCCGACGGCACCTGGGCCTTGGTCGACGCGCGCTCGGTTGCGCTCGGCGCGATGGTGCGCGTGAAGCCGGGCGAGCGGATCGGGCTCGACGGCGAGATCGTCGCGGGCCGCTCGACGGTGAATCAAGCGCCGATTACCGGCGAAAGCCTGCCGGTCGAGAAGGCCGAGGGCGACGCCGTGTTCGCTGGCACGATCAACGAGTCGGGCTCGTTCGACTACCGCGTGAGCGCCGCCGCGAGCAACTCGACGCTCGCGCGCATCATCCACGCGGTCGAGGAAGCACAAGGCGCGAAAGCGCCGACGCAGCGCTTCGTCGACCAATTCGCGCGCGTCTACACGCCGATCGTGTTCGCGTTTGCGATGCTCGTCGCGTTCGTGCCGCCGCTCTTGTTCAGCGCGTCGTGGCACGAGTGGATCTACCGCGCGCTCGTGCTGCTCGTGATCGCTTGCCCGTGCGCGCTCGTGATCTCGACGCCCGTGACGATCGTGAGCGGGCTCGCCGCGGCGGCGCGGCGCGGGATTCTGGTGAAGGGCGGCGTGTACCTCGAGGAAGGCCGCAAGCTCGCATGGCTCGCGCTCGACAAGACCGGCACGATCACGCAAGGCAAGCCCGTGCAGACCGACTTCGAACTGCGTGCCGACGTGGACCTCGATCGCGCGCGGCATCTCGGCGCGAGCCTCGCGGGCCGCTCCGACCACCCGGTGTCGCAAGCGATCGCGGCCGCGACCGCGGGAAGGATCGGCCAGGGCGCGCTCGATGTCGCCGATTTCGAAGCGATCCCGGGACGCGGCGTGCGTGGCACGATCGACGGCCTGCCGTACTGGCTCGGCAATCATCGGCTCGTCGAGGAGCTGGGCCGCTGCTCGCCCGAACTCGAAGTGCGTCTCGACGAATTGGAGCGGCAAGGCAAGACGGTCGTGATGCTGATCGACGCCGAGCGCGTGCTCGCGCTTTTCGCCGTCGCCGATACCGTCAAGGAAACGAGCCGCGCCGCGGTTGCCGATCTGCATCGTCTCGGCATCCGCACCGCGATGCTGACGGGCGACAACCCGCACACGGCGCAGGCCATCGCCTCGCAAGTCGGCATCGACGATGCGCGCGGCAACCAGCTGCCCGAAGACAAGCTGAACGCGGTCGACGCGCTGTCGGCGAACGGCGCGGTGGTGGGCATGGTCGGCGACGGCATCAACGACGCCCCGGCGCTCGCGCGCGCGGACATCGGCTTCGCGATGGGCGCGATGGGCACCGATACCGCGATCGAAACCGCCGATGTCGCGCTGATGGACGACGACCTGCGCAAGATCCCCGTGTTCGTGCGCCTCTCGCGCGCAACGCATTCGGTGCTGGTGCAAAACATCGCGTTCGCGCTTGTGATCAAGGCGCTATTCCTCGGCCTCACGCTCGCGGGCATGGGCACGATGTGGATGGCCGTGTTCGCGGATGCGGGCGCGAGCCTGGTCGTCGTGGCGAACGGGCTGCGGCTGTTGCGCAAGTGATGGCGGCGTCCATCAAGCGGCGCTCAATCGGTCACTTCGAATGCCGCTTCCAGTTCATCGAGCTTGTAGGGCTGCGCGCGGATTTCCCCGGTGTGCGCGGCGGCAAACTGTTCCATGCGTGCGCGCACGGTCGCGAGATATTCCGAACGATGTCGCCGCAGCGCGAAGTCGCGGAAGTTGGCTTGTTCGAGCGTTCGCCACGCGTCGGTACGGCCGGCTTCGTCGCGGCGGCGGGCGGCGTCGAGCGCCGCCGCGCCGATCCTCGCCGACGCAACGGTCGTCGGTTCGTAGCCGTAGTGCTGCATGTAGTCCACGGTCATTGATTCGATGATCGCGATCTCATCCGGTGGCAACTGGTGCTTGTACTTGTCGATGTTCGCCGCGATCGGCGGGAAGCAGTTCGACGACCAAAGCGCCGACATCTGCGAAATCTGCCGTGCCTCCGACGAGCGCGATACGTCGAGCATCCGCGGCAGAAAATCGATACCGAAGAAAAAGCAGATCTGCTTCAACGTCGCCTCCTGATCGACCAGGAAGTCCTCGTATCGCACCGTCAGCACGCGCTCCGGATAGCGCTTGATCAACGTATCGGCGGCGCGGTACGCGGCGAGCCACGTTTGCGTGTTGAGCAAGGTGTCGAAGTCGTGAATGATCGCCTTGTTCATCGACGCGATTTGCGCGCGCGGATCGCGCACGACGTTGAGAAACAGCATGTCCGGCAGCATTCGCATCAGCTCGTCGGCGTAGTGCACGCTGTCGAGCGACTTGTCCATCACGATGCTCGCGTGATTCTGCTCGCCGGCGCGCAGCAGCAGTTCCCAGACGATCCGGTGCGCGCTGCGCGGCTCGTGCCGTATCGCTTCGAAGACCTCGACGGGATCGAACACGATGCCCGGCCATTTCACCATGCTGGCCGCTTGCAAGCCGATCACGTCGCAGACGAGCCGGAAATACGCGCGGTCGTCGTCGAGATCGCCGTAGAGCGGCACGATCGGCATGAAATCGACGATGTGCAGCGGATACGGCGAATAGAACTGCGGGTTGAAGTTCAGGCGCAGGCGCAGCGCGTGGCTGCCGCAGCGGCGCAGCGGGATCATCAAAACCGGGCGGGGGCGGGATAGGCGCGTGGTGTGTTTGATGTCGGCGTTCATCGGCTGGTCTCCGAGTTGTTTGGGTGGATTTGCGGCCATCGCGTTGACGCGAAGCTGCCGACTATCCGCGCGCTCATTCTGCAGCCGCGTGATCCGTGTTTTTGTAGCGTTCTGTCAAAAAGGTGTGCAGTAATGTCGCCGCACCGCCGCGCGGCATCCGCGCGGTGTCGACGATGAGCGATGGCGCCAAAGGAGGCTCGTATGGGGCGGTCACGCCGGTGAAGTGTCCGATCTCCCCTTGCCGCGCTTTGCGGTACAGCCCCTTCGGGTCGCGCGCCTCGCACACGTCGAGCGGCGTGCTCACATAGACCTCGATGAAGCGATCCGCACCGACGATCTGCCGCGCCGCCGAGCGGTCGTTTCGATTCGGCGAAATGAGCGACGCGATCACGATCAAGCCGGCGTCATTCATCAAGCGCGCGACCTCGGCCGTGCGCCGGACGTTCTCGCGGCGGTCGTGGTCGGAGAAGCCGAGATCGCGGTTCAGCCCATAGCGCAGGTTGTCGCCGTCGAGGACGGCGCAAGGGCGTCCGTCGACTTTGAGACGCTGTTCCAGC
>DATGHJ010000435.1:0-7167 GCA_035308085.1 Trinickia sp.
AGCGTGTTTCAGCTCGGCAGTTTCGCGTTCAGTTCGTGGGAGCAGCGCCCGTATCTCTTCAAGTTCGATCACGACCGGCCGATTACCGGCGGCGTCGATTTCATGCAGCAGGACTGCACGTTCATGCCGCTGATGCGCGACCGCGAAGTGGTGGCGGTGTGCGTGACCATCTCCGACGTCACGCATGTCAGCATCGTGCAGCGCGAGCGTGAAGAGGCGGTCGCCAAGCTGCAGGAATATGCGGACCGCGACGGCCTCACCGGCATCGCGAACCGGCGTTTCTTCGAGGCCCGCCTGCGTGACGAATATCTGCGCTGGCAGCGCTACGGCGGCGACTTTTCGGTGCTGCTGTTCGATCTCGATCACTTCAAGAAGATCAACGACGAGTTCGGCCACGTGGTCGGCGACACGGTGTTGCGCGTGATGGCGCAACGCGTCGGCGAAGCGGTCCGCGCGCAGGATACGTTCGGCCGCTTCGGCGGCGAGGAATTCGCGTTGCTGCTGCCGTGCACGACGCTCGAGGAGGCGATGGTCGTCGCCGAAAAGATCCGCAAGACGATCGGCGACACGCCGGTCGACGTGGAGGGCGTGAGCGTGCCGGTGACGGCGAGCGTCGGCGGCGCGACCGTGCGCGCCGGCGTGAGTGCGTATGAGGTCCTGATCAACGATGCCGACGCTGCGCTCTATAGCGCGAAACGGCAGGGGCGTAACCGGTCGGTGGCGTTCGCCTGACAATCGCGCCGGCGAGGCATCGCCATCCCGCGAGACAAGGTGCGGCACGTCCAGCCGGGCCGCGCCAGCGGCTCAGGTCAAAGATTGTTATACTTTTGGCCGTTTCCGGCACCCATGCCGGCGTGCCGCGCACTTCCCAGGCGCTGCGCCGAGGGGCACACCGCCTGGCATTTCAGGCATCAATCGCCCAACCGGGCGCCACAGCGGAGTTCGTCTTGGCCGTTTCCAATCTCGTCGTGGACGATCCAGAAACCGACGCCGCTGCCGTCACATCGAGCAGCTCGTTTTATCTCGCGATGCGCATTTTGCCGGCCGCGCAGCGCGACGCGATGTTTCAGGTCTACGCATTCTGCCGCGCCGTCGACGACATCGCCGACAGCAACGCGCCGCGCGCCGAACGCAGCGCCGGTCTCGCGCGCTGGCGCGAGGACATCGACGCGTGCTACGCCGGCACGCCGCGCGCGTCGCTCGCTACATTGACGCGCCACATCCGCACGTTCAATCTGCAGCGGCAAGATTTCCACGCGATGATCGACGGCATGGCGATGGACGCGGCCGAAGACATCTGCGCGCCCGACGAAGCGACGCTCGATCTCTACTGCGACCGCGTCGCGAGCGCGGCAGGGCGGCTATCGGTGAGGATATTCGGGATGTCCGAGCAACCGGGCATCGAGCTGTCGCATCACCTCGGCCGCGCGCTGCAACTGACGAACATTCTGCGCGACATCGACGAAGACGCGGCGATCAACCGCTGCTACCTCGCGCGCGAATTGCTCGCGCGTGAAGGCATCGTCGCGACGAACCCGCTGGCGATCGCTGACGATCCATCGCTGCCGCGCGTTTGCGCGACGCTCGCCGAGCGCGCGCTCGACCACTTTGCGAAAGCCGACGCGATCATGGACGCCGCGCCGCGCCGCGAAGTGCGCGCGCCGCGCATCATGTCGGGCGTCTATCGGGTGTTGCTCGAACGCACGCTCGAACGCGGCTTCGACCTGCCGCGCACGCCGATCGTGAAGCCGAAAGGCCGGCTGCTCTGGATCGTCGCGCGCTACGCCTTGTTCTGATGGCGAGGCGGGTGCAGGTGATCGGCGCGGGGCTGGCTGGCCTCGCCGCCGCGGTTCAATTGCAGCGGCGCGGCGCGCAGGTCGTGCTGCACGAAGCGGCGGAGCACGCCGGCGGGCGCTGCCGCTCGTATTACGACGGCACGCTCGGCACGACGATCGACAGCGGTAATCACGTCGTGCTGTCCGGCAACTACGCGACGCTCGGCTATGCGCGCGCGATCGGCGCCACCGACGAACTCGTCGGCCCGGCGCAGCCCGAATTCCCGTTCGTGGATCTCGCGAGCGGCCGCCGCTGGACCGTGCGCCTGACCCCGGGACGTCTGCCGCTGTGGATCTTCGACGCCGCCGCGCGCGTGCCCGATACGCATCCGGCCGACTACCTGTCGCTCGCACCGCTCTTCTTCGCGAAGCCGGGCCGCACGCTGGCGCAGACGATGCGCTGCGACGGCATACTGTGGGACCGTTTGCTGCGGCCGCTCTTTCTGGCGGCGCTGAACGTCGAGCCGCGCCAGGGCTCGGCCGAACTCGCGGCGACGTTCGCGCGCGAGACGCTCGCGGCCGGCGGCCAGGCATGCCGGCCGCTCGTCGCGAGAAACGGGCTTGGCAGCGCGTTCGTCGATCCGGCGCTGCGTTTGCTCCAGCACGGCGGCGCGGCCATCAAGCTCGGCTCGCGTCTTGCCGAGATCGTGTTCGCCAATGGTGTGAAGGAAGGGGCCGCGAATGGATCGACCGGCGAAGGCACCGCGGTCAACGGATTTTCCGCGCATGCCCGCGTCGCCGCGCTGAACTTCGCCGACGGCACGAGCATCGCGCTCGAGGCGGGCGAGTCGGTCGTGCTGGCGGTCCCCTCGGATGTCGCGCAAGCGCTCGTGCCGGCCGTGCGTGCGCCGAATGCGTTCAGCTCGGTCGTCAATGCGCATTTCGCGGTCGAGCCGCCGCACGGCCTGCCGCCTTTGACGGGCCTCGTGAACGGCACGGCCGAGTGGATGTTCGCGTTCGACGGACGCTTGTCCGTGACGGTGAGAGGCGCCGACCGCCTGCTCGACACGCCGCGCGAAGCGCTGGCGAAAACCATTTGGGCCGAGGTCGCGAAAGCCGCGAACCTCCCCGCCGATCCGATGCCGACCTGGCAGATCGTGATCGAAAAACGCGCGACGTTTGCCGCGCTGCCGTCGCAGGAAATGCTGCGGCCGGCGACGCGAACGCGCTGGAATAATCTTGTACTCGCGGGCGACTGGACGGCCACTGGCCTGCCCGCGACGATCGAAGGGGCGATCCGCTCGGGCCAGAAGGCTGCCGATACGCTCCTCAATCAACCGATGGACCGCCGATGAACGATATGACCGCCTTACCTGCCACCGACGCCGCCACCGACGCCGCCGTGACCGACGCCGCGCCTTCCCCCGCGCCGCAAGCCGGTGGCGCCGCAGCCCGCGCACAAGCGAACCCCGTGCTCGATGCCGCGCTCGCGCGCGCCGTCGACGCGCTGCTCGCCGCGCAACGTCCCGATGGCCACTGGGTCTTCGAACTCGAAGCCGACGCGACGATTCCCGCGGAGTACATCCTGCTCGTGCACTACCTCGGCGAGACGCCGAACGTCGAACTCGAACAGAAGATCGCGCGCTATCTGCGCCGCATCCAGCTTGCCGACGGCGGCTGGCCGCTCTTCACCGACGGCAAGCTCGACGTCAGCGCCACCGTGAAAGCTTATTTCGCGTTGAAGATGGTCGGCGATTCCGAAGACGCCGAGCACATGCAGCGCGCGCGCCAAGCGATTCTCGCGAACGGCGGCGCGGAGGCCGTGAACGTGTTCACGCGCATCCTGCTCGCGCTGTTCGGCGTGATTCCGTGGCATGCGGTGCCGATGATGCCGGTCGAGATCATGTTGCTGCCGATGTGGTTTCCGTTCCATCTGTCGAAGGTGTCGTACTGGGCGCGCACCGTGATCGTGCCGCTGCTCGTGCTGAACGCGAAGCGGCCGAAGGCGAAGAATCCGCGCGGTGTCCGCATCGACGAGATCTTCAAGGGCGCGCCGGTTTCCACCGGTCTCCTGCCGCGAGCGGAGCACCAGAGCCAGGGCTGGTTCGCGTTCTTCCGCGGCGTCGACGCCATCCTGCGCGCGACCGATGGCTTGTTCCCGCGGCACACGCGCCAAAAAGCGATCGATGCGGCGGTCGCGTTCGTCGACGAGCGCCTGAACGGCGAAGATGGGCTCGGGGCGATTTTCCCGGCAATGGCCAATTCCGTGATGATGTACGACGCGCTCGGCTATCCGCCCGATCATCCGAATCGCGCGATTGCGCGTCGGTCGGTTGAGAAGCTGCTCGTGATCGGCGAGGAAGAGGCGTATTGCCAGCCGTGTTGGTCGCCGGTGTGGGATACGTCGCTCGCCGCGCATGCGCTGCTCGAAACCGAGGAGCCGCGCGCCGAGCAAGCGGCGCTGCACGGCCTGCAATGGCTGCGTCCGCTGCAGATCCTGAACGTGCGCGGCGACTGGATCTCGCGCCGTCCGAACGTGCGGCCCGGCGGCTGGGCGTTCCAGTACGCGAACCCGCACTATCCGGACGTCGACGATACAGCCGTGGTCGTGATGGCGATGGATCGCGCCGCGGCGCTCACGCAATCGAGCGTCGACCGCGAAGCGATTGCGCGGGCGCGCGAGTGGGTGGTCGGCATGCAGAGCAGCGACGGCGGCTGGGGCGCGTTCGAGCCGGAAAACACGCAGTACTACCTGAACAACATCCCGTTCTCCGATCACGGCGCGCTGCTCGATCCGCCGACCGCCGACGTGTCGGCGCGCTGCCTCTCGATGCTCGCGCAGATCGGCGAAATGCCGGGCAACAGCGAGCCCGCGCGCCGCGCCTACGACTATCTGCTCAAGGAGCAGGAAGCCGACGGCAGCTGGTACGGTCGCTGGGGGATGAACTACATCTACGGCACGTGGACGACACTGTGCGCGCTGAATGCGGCGGGCATGTCGCATGACGACCCGCGCATCAAGCGCGCCGCCCGGTGGCTGATCTCGATTCAGAACGACGACGGTGGCTGGGGTGAGGACGGCACGAGCTACAAGCTCAACTATCGCGGCTATGAGAAGGCGCCGAGCACGTCGTCGCAGACGGCCTGGGCGCTCATTGGGCTGATGGCGGCAGGGGAGGTCGATCATCCCGCTGTCGAACGCGGCATTGCTTATCTGACGCAGACGCAATGCGAGCATGGCCTTTGGGACGAAACCCGCTTCACGGCGACAGGCTTCCCGCGCGTTTTCTATCTGCGCTACCACGGTTATCGCAAATTCTTTCCGCTGTGGGCGCTCGCCCGCTACCGGAATCTGAAGCGCGACGCGAGCACGCGCGTCACGGTCGGGATGTGACGGTGCGGCGCGATCCGGCGGCTGCGGTCGAAGGCGGCATCGCCCAACCGATGGCGACTCTGCCCATCATCGCCGTGACGGGCATGGCGTTCGAAGCGCGCATCGCGCGCGGCGACGGGGTCGAAACGGTGTACGCGGCGCGCGCCGATTGGCTCGAGCGCGCGTTGTCCGAAGCGGTCGCGCGCGGCTGCGCCGGCATCGTCAGCTTCGGGACGGCGGGCGGCTTGGCGCCTGGTCTGGAACCGGGAACGCTGATCATCGCGGATGCCGTCGACGGCCCCTTGGGCCGCATCCCGACGAACGCCGCGTGGGCGGCGCGCTGGGCGGACGCGCTCGCGGGCACCCCGCTCCACGATCGCGTGCAGCGCGGCACGATGGCCGGCGTGACCGCGCCGGTCGTGAGCGCGCAGGACAAGGAACGCCTCCATCGCTCGACGGGCGCGCTCGCGGTCGACATGGAATCGCACATCGCGGGCGCAATCGCCGCCGCGCGCGGGTTGCCGTTCATTGTGTGCCGCGCGATCGTCGACCCTGCGTGGCGGACGCTGCCGCGTGCGGCCACGGCCGGTTTGCGCGACGACGGCACGACGGCCATCGGGCCGATTCTGCGCGAACTGGCCCGCCAACCGTCCCAGCTCGGCGCATTGATCCGGCTCGCCGCCGACGCGCGCGCCGCGCGTACGACGCTCGTCCAGGCGCGGCATGCGCTAGGCGAGGCTGCGGCGCTGCGGCCCCCCGCGTAGGTCCGTGCAACGACGCGCCGATCGGCGCCGTTTCCTGCCCCCAATATCCTGGCAATTGGCGACTTTCGGCCGAGGCATTCGCTCTCGTCCGATAGCCATGCATCGTGTGCGGGCATAGTCTCAGAAAACTAGGGAAAACCCTGATTTGAGATAGAATATAGGTGTTAACCCTTATATTCGCCCACTCGCCTCGCCTCGCCTCCGCGAGCGAGCCCCCGAAGGAGCAGCTAATGAATTTCCACACCAGAAAATGGGTCAAGCCCGAGGATCTCAACCCCAACGGCACGCTTTTCGGCGGTAGCCTGCTGCGCTGGATCGATGAAGAAGCCGCCATTTACGCGATCTGCCAGCTCGACAACTCGCGCGTCGTCACGAAGTTCATGTCGGAGATCAACTTCGTCAGCTCGGCCCGCCAAGGCGACATCATCGAACTCGGCATGACCGCGACGCACTTTGGCCGGACTTCGATCGCGCTGCGCTGCGAGGTGCGCAACAAGATCACGCGCAAGAGCATTCTGACGGTCGAGAAGATGGTGTTCGTCAATCTCGACGAAAGCGGCCAGCCGGCGCCGCATGGCCGCACGAGGATCCGCTACGCTGACGAGCAATTCGAACAGTATCGGGAGAGGTTGCTTGACGTGCCGCAAGCGTCTCTGGCGCCGAGCAGTGACACGGCGGCGAGCGAAAGTCGCGAAAGTCAGGAAGTCGAAGCGGCGCACTGAGGCGCCCGGCAGCAGGGCCCCAGCGCGTCAGGCAAGCGGCCCCCTCCATGGGGCCGCCTGCCTGACGCGCTGTCTGGATTGGCTCGCGCTTACTGACCGCTCGGCGCGCTCGCCGGGGCATTGCCACCGCCGGCCGGAGCAGCCGGCGCGTTTGCCCCCGTAGCGGATGCCGGCGCGGGCGCAGCCGCCCCCGACGCCTCCGCAGGCGCCTCACCCTCACCCTCATCGCCATAGTTAGGCAGCGCGGGCGGTTTGGCCCCGCCCTGGTTCAACATCGCCTTGCGCTGCTGAACGTAGGCATCGCGGACGAACGAGTATTTGTCGAGCGCCGCCGCTTCGAGCAGATTCGTCGCGCCGAGCAGATCGGCGCGCGCGCTCACGAATTGCGCGACGTAGAGCGGATTGCGCCAAGCCGGATCGACATAGTTCAGCGGATTGAACTTGACGTCGACCGCCCGGCCAACACCGTCACGGAACGAGCTCGGGCCGAAGAGCGGCAATACGAGATACGGGCCGGACGGCACGCCCCAGCG
>DATGHJ010000436.1:0-5623 GCA_035308085.1 Trinickia sp.
AATATCGAAGTGAATTGACACGGCTTCTCCACGTCGCCGGTCGTTCATTTGCAATGCCGTTTGCGCTCGCATTGTCCCGGGTCCAGAAGGCCCATGCGAATGAATACCTCTTTGTGAGCAAATAGATGGCCGCAGCTTTGGAAAAATATCTGATCGACCATCAACTCGTATTCGACAGCAACTTGATGACGCTGTCGCACGGCGATGTCGTTACCGCGCTGGCCGCCAATGAAACGGAATTGCTGCTCCTGCTGATGCAGGGTATCGCGACCAAGCAAGCGGTCATCGAGCAGGTATGGGAAAGCAAAGGCATGGTGGTGACCGAAGGCAGCTATCACCAGCTCGTCAGGTCGCTGCGCTTGAAGCTCGAAGAGCAAGGCGTGTCGAGCGGTCTCATCAAGACGCTGCCGCGTCTCGGCCTGAAATTTCTCGGCACGGTCGAGCCGATCGTGGAAGCGCCTGTGCCCGCCACCGTGCCGCCATCGGCTGAGCGAACGGCTCACGCCGAAGCGGCCGGCGCGTCGGGCGTCGACGAGGCGGATGGTGTTGCGGCCGATGCGAGCGCCCCCCAAGCGCAGCCGCCGCTATCCGATGCCGGTGGCGAAGCAACGGCCGCGGTCCCCGAGCCGGAGCCTTCGGTTGCGTTGTCCGCTGCGACGGCGGCGTGCGTCGCAGCCGATGTCGAGATCGTGCCGTCGGGCGGGCCGCAAGCGAAGAAACGCAGCAAGGCATGGATGTACGCGGTCTATGGCGTGCTGATCGCGTGGGCCGGCGTGCTTGCGTGGAAAACGTTCTTCGAGGGCGAGCGCATGTTCGAGTTTCCGTTTGCCCAGACGATCGACGGTGTGCACTACTTTTCGAACGGCAAGCTGGAGCAGCAGGCCCTCCTGCAATCGATTCATGTCACGCCGGCGCGCGGCAGCTATGTCTACCAGATCGGCCTGGGCAATAACGACTGGCTAGCCGTCTGTCCGAAATCCATTTATGAGGCACCCGAGCAGTGCGAAACCTATTTCGTCGAAAAGGCTTATCACTAGTCCTGGCCGTTGCGCTGCTGTCGGGATGGACGGCGTGGTACATGACGCGCGGCGCCTATCGCGACTTGCCGCACGGCGAATGCGTCGTGCGCCAGCCGCGGTATCTGCTCACCGACGACGGCGGCTCGACGCGCACCGCTGTGCTGTCGACGTCGTTCTGGCTGGACGCCGGACGCATCCGCTTGAGCGGCTGCTACCAGCACGAGGAGGAGCGCTTGTCGATCGATCGCAGCGGTTCGATCGACACGTTGTTCGCGCGTGACGGCAGGATCTTGAGCAAGGTGCGCAAGCTCGCGTATTCGCGGCTCGACAACGCCGCATCGCAAGCCGTGCCGGGCCCGCTCGTCGCGGTCGGCGAGGAGGTCGATCTGCGCTTTCGCAAGTTGACGCAGGACGCTTGGATCGTCGAGACCAACGGCAACCGCGCCGGCATGTGCATCACGGGTCCATGAGCGGCTCGACCGTGGCGGGCATGAGCGCGACGAGCGCGGGCAGCGGCGCCGCGGTGCGCCTGGCAAGCGGCGCGGCAGCGACCGGATAGGCGCATCAGCTGGCGGGATTGTCCTCGTCGGGTTCGGGCGGCATGCCGCTCTGAGGCGCACCGAGGATGCTGACTTGAAAAATGGATGTGCCCGCAAGCGATTGCAGCGCGGGGTCTTCGGGCATCTGCTCGAGCAACGGCAGGGTCCCCGAGCCGCCGATCACCGCGCGCCGGCTGTCGTCGGCGGGGCGCATTCCCCAGATGTCCTGGTAGACCACCGGCACCGTCTGCGTGCCGCGCGTGGTGTTCCCGAGATACAGCATGACGTGGCCGCCGATATAGATCAGCGTGCGCATCGGCTTGCCGTTCTTCACCAGATAGTCGAGGCGCGCGGCAGTGCTCGACGACGACAGGTCGACCATCTGCCCCGCGCTCATCTGCGTCGACGAATGGCGCGGCAGCCATACGCCGAACGCGGCGAAGATGCTTTGCAATTCCGAGGAGCAGTCGTTGTAGAGGCCCGTATTGCCCCAGCCGTACGGACGTCCGATCAACGCCTTGATGAGCGTCGCGAGATGGCGCGGCGTGGCGGCGAACGGCATCGGCACGATCTGCGCGTCGCTCAACTGCGCAGTCTGGATCACGGCCCGGCCGTCCAGATCGCGCGCGGGCACGAGCACGACGCGCATGCCGGGCCGCGCGCCGAGCTGCAGCGACGCAATCGGCAACAGCGTGCCCGCGGGCGCGTCGAAGCGGAACGTGCCACCGCCATCGACGACGCTCGCCGACGCGGCGATGACCGCACCGAGTCCCCCGCGTTGGGCGTTGCTTCGCCACGCCGCGATGAAGACGTTGTCGGCGAGGCTCACGTTGTCGCTGCGTACCCAGCCCTGGACTTCGGGCGTCTGCACGTAATCCCAGCCGCCGTCGACGCTGCGCCCCAACACGTATAGCGGCGTGCCGGGGCGGATCGCCGAGATCTGCAGGTTGTCGAACGGGTAGCCTTCGCCCGCGAAACGGCGCGAGTAGAAAAATGGGTCCATCGTCGGCAGCTCGCGCACGAGCAGGTTGCCTGTCGCGATCGCGCGGTGCGCCGGCGTGTAGGCCGTGTCGTGTTCGAACTGCCCGACGTCCATGTTCCGCGCGATGTCATCGATCCACGCCTTCGTGTACGGACGGAAGTTCTGGCCGTAGCCGATCTCGCGATCGGCCTTGCCGGTGTTGTCGTAGCGGGCGATGCGGCTGCGTTGCAGGTTTGCGATGTCGCTGCCCTGGTTCTTGTACACGCGCCCGGTGACGAACGCGGGGTTCCACGGCGACGGGCTGTCGGTGTCGCCGCCGAATTCGCGTGCGAAGAGCGCCGCGAAATGCGCCTGCTGCTCGCTTGCGCTGAGGAATGGCTTGTCGTAATCGGGGCCGGCGGGGTTGATCCAGTGATCGACGTCTTGATCGTACGCGGCCATCGGGAACAGTCCGATTCGGTCGATCTCGGCGGCAGGGCCCGTGGATACCGGCGCTGTCGTGCTGCACGCGGCCAGCGCGGCGCAGAGTAGCGCGGCCGGAATCCGCAGCCGAAGCCACGTGCCCGGGAGCGAACGCGCGCGAGCCGCCGGGTTGCTTGATGATTTGACGTCGGATTTGAGGACGGTTTGCGCTTCAGACGGGACGACGAAGGACATGATGCTTGCAGGGGTGGGCACGGAGGCCATGATGATACGGTGAGTTGCGGCGTCTGCGGAGCGGGTGCTGCTGGCACGCAACGGCGGCGCGACGCGGCGTTATCGATCGTCGTCTCGTGGTATCGCAACCTGGCGAAGCACGTTCATCGGTCCGAGCCGTTCGACCGTTTGCATCTGCGCGGCGTCGCGCACGAACAGCGATCCGGCGAATCCCAGCGCGTTCACCGCGACGGTCTCGACGCGTTCCGTCGATCTCGGCACGAGCAGCATCCAATGCGGGGAGATCAGCAAGTTGTACGGCGCGTAAAGTTGCGCGTTGCCGTTTGCGTCGATCGCTTGCAATCCCGCCGCGGCGAACAGCGCGCGGTAGCGGTCGGCGGCGATGCGGGCCGCGTCGGCCTGGCTGCCCGGCGTCGGATCGTCGAGCGTCGCGAACGCATGGCGGAACGGCAAGCCGGGCAGCGTGCCGATCGCGCCGCGCATCTGCGCGGCCGCGAAGAGCGGCTCGATCGGCAGCCGCACGCCGGCAGCGCCAAGCGGCAGCGGCACGATCTGCAAGTGCTTGTGCGGCTGGCTCGCGCCTGCCTCCGCGCAGCTGTTATAGAAGCCCAGCCCGTCGAATTCGGCCAGGCACGCCAGCCATGCGGCGAAGTCGGCAGCGTCTAGCGGCATGTCCTGCGGAATGAACGAGCGCGTGACGATCAGCAGGTGGTGGTCGATCACGTTGAACTTGTTGAGCAACGCGAAGTGCGTCTCAGAGATGTCGGCGACGAACAGGTTCGGGTCGTGCGGAAGAAATGGATTGAACGGGGCGCTTGCCGCGGTGCGCGCGGCGGGCGCGGTCTTCGCAGCGTGCTTGCGGGCAAGGCTTGAGACTTGGCGGACGATGAAGCGGATACCCGCGTCGTCGATGGTCCGTTCGTCGGACGCGATCGGTTGCAGCGCTCCGCAACGCAGAGCGTGCGCGGTTTGCTTCTGAAGTGCCGGCCACAAGGTGCCGGGCTGCAGTTGGAGGGCGGGATTCATAGGCGAGGCGCGGGTGCTGGGGCTTGACGTGGCGTCTTGGGGCGTGCCACCGTTATCCGCATGTTGCCTCAAAAAAACCTCTTGACAGTCTATCTATGAGTAGATAAAGTTCGGGCCATGGAAGCAAGCAACACGAAGGCTCGACGGGACGGAAAGCAGAAGGCGAGCTTCCGTTGCGGTTTCGCAGTACCCATGATTCGAGGCGGTTGACGCCTTTTTATATTGCCCTCTTGTCTATCGTTGAATAGATAGATTCGGCGGGAAGCCCGAAAGTTTGGCTGTTTGTTTGTGATCCGTTGTCTACCCAACTGCAGGTCCTCAACCAAGGAGTTTCATTATGTCGATCGAAAAAGTTCTCTACCGCGCTCAAGCCACCGCCACCGGAGGCCGCGATGGCCGCGCCGTCGTACCGGAAGGCAAGCTGGACTTGAAGCTCACGACGCCGCGCGAACTGGGCGGCGCGGGCGGCGAAGGCACGAACCCCGAACAACTCTTCGCAGCCGGCTATAGCGCGTGTTTTCTCGGCGCGATGAAGTTCGTGGCGGCGCGCGACAAGATCGCGATTCCGGCCGACGTGTCGATCAACGGCAACGTGGGCATCGGCGTGATTCCGAACGGCTTCGGCATCGAAGTCGAGTTGAAGATTTCGCTGCCGGGCATGGATCGCGCAGCGGCGCAAGCGCTCGTCGACAAGGCACACATCGTGTGCCCGTACTCGAACGCCACGCGCGGCAACATCGACGTCACGCTGACGCTCGCTTGATTGCCGGGTGAAGATCCGCCGAGCGAACGCTCGCTTGGCGGAACCTTGGCAGCAGCGGCTCAAATGCAACGAGGGCGCCTCACCAGGCGCCCTCGTTGCATTTGGCCAATCTCGCTCCTTTTCGTGATCGTCATCCCGCCAATGCAGCCGTGTTTCTCGGCTATTTCGGCCAGCGCTGAAGCGCGTGTTGGAGGAATACACTATGATCCTGCGCGTTCTTGGAGATGACTCATGAAGCTGGATAAAACGGACCGCGCCATTTTGATGAAAATTCAGTCCGATGGCCGGGCGACGAATGCGAGTCTTGCCGACGCGGTCGGCTTGAGCGAAACGCCATGCGCGCGGCGTTTGAAGCGGCTCGAGTCCGAGGGCTATATCGAGGGCTATCAAGCGGTATTGTCACGCTCGGCCTTGCAAATCGGCGTGATCGCGTTTGCGCTCCTGCGCTTCGGCGTGCACGAGAGAAAGCTGGCCGATCAGTTCGAGCGCGAAATTCAGGCGATCCCGCGCATCGTCTCGTGCCACAACATTTCGGGCAGCGCCGACTATCTGCTGCAAGTCGTGGCAAAAGATCTCGAAGACTACGGCGCGTTCACGCGCGACGTCTTGCGCGCATTGCCGGGCGTGACGGCGGTCG
>DATGHJ010000437.1:0-3064 GCA_035308085.1 Trinickia sp.
GGCCCGTGCCGACCGGATGGAACGCAATGTCCTTGCCCCACTTCTTCAACGCGGCCGGCGAGATCATCACCGCCGACGGATGCGCAAGCACGTTGATGAATGCCGAGAACGGTGTTTTCAGCGTCACGCGCACCGTGTACGGATCGACCACTTCGGTCTTGTCGATGCGGCTGAACATGTTGTAGCGCTTGAGCTTGTTCGCCGGATCGGTGATGCGGTCGAAGTTCGCCTTCACGGCAGCGGCGTTGAAATCCGTGCCGTCCTGGAACTTGACGCCCTGGCGCAGCTTGAACGTGTACACGCGCGCGTCGGGGCTCGCCTCGTAGCTCGTCGCGAGCACGTTGACGAGCTTCATGTCCTTGTCGAAGCCGAAGAGGCCCTGATAGAACGACTTCGCGACCGCCATCGAAAGCGTGTCGTTCGCATCGTACGGATCGAGCGTCGTGAACGTCGACGCGACCGCCATCACGGCCTGCTGTTCGGCATGCGCCGTGCCGCCCGCCGCGAACGCGAACGCGCACACGCCGCCCGCAATCAGGGCTCGCAAGCGGAACTGGGAAGAGAAGTGAGACGACGTCATGCGTTGGGCTCCTTGGTAGTCCGTTTGAGGTCTCAATACGCGCCGCCGATGCGATGCTCGGCGACGTAGTGATCCGGCCCGACCGCGACGAGCGGCGCCACGATCGGCTCGTCGCCGATCGCGCGAATCGGGTTCGGGATTTCATCGGCGGCGAGCATCCGCTTCGCATGACGGCGCGCGGGGTCGGCCACCGGCACCGCGCTCATCAGCTTCTTCGTGTACGGATGGCGCGGCGATTCGAACACCGCGCGACGCGGGCCGATCTCGACGATCTGCCCGAGATACATCACCGCGACGCGGTGGCTCACGCGCTCCACGACCGCCATGTCGTGCGAGATGAACAGGTACGCGACGCCCAGCTCGCGCTGCAGATCGAGCATCAGGTTGACGATCTGCGCCTGCACCGAAACGTCGAGCGCGGAGACCGACTCGTCGGCGATCACGACCTTCGGGTTCAGCGCCAGTGCCCGCGCGATCGCGATGCGTTGACGCTGGCCGCCCGAGAACTCGTGCGGATAGCGGCGCGCGGCGTCGGCGGGCAAGCCGACTTTCTCGAGCAGCCACGTGACACGCGCTTGCGCTTCGTCGCCGCGCATGACGCCGTGCACGAGCAGCGGCTCCATGATCGAGAAGCCGACCGTCAGGCGCGGATTGAGCGACGCGAACGGGTCCTGGAAAATGAACTGGATATTGCGGCGCAGCGCTTGGAGGTCCGGACCCGTCAGCGCGCTGATATCGCGGCCGTCGAACTCGATCGTGCCGCTCTGGCTTTCGACGAGCCTCAACAGCGAGCGCCCCGTCGTCGATTTGCCGCAGCCCGATTCGCCGACGAGCGCAAGCGTCTCGCCCGGACGCAGATCGAAGCTCACGCGTTCGACCGCGTGCACGTTCTGCGACACACGGCCGAACAAGCCGCTCTTCACGGGGAAGCGCGTGACGAGGTCGCGCACGCGCAGGATCGGCGGGGTGCTTTCGTGCACTTCCGGTTGCTGGGCGCCGGACGCGTCGCGGCCGGACCCGGCGCTCGAAATCGTTGCTCCCGCAACGCCATTCGCAGCAACGCCGGCAGCAACGCCCGTCTCCACCTGCGGAATCGGAAACTTCGCGGGCCGCCCGGTGCCCCGCATCGAGCCCAAGCGCGGCACCGCGGCAAGCAGCGCCTTCGTATAAGCATGTGACGGCGCCGTAAAAATCCGATCCGAACGCCCTTCCTCGACCTTCTCGCCGCGATACATCACGAGCACGCGATCGGCGACTTCCGCGACCACGCCCATATCGTGCGTGATGAAGATCACGCCCATGTTCATCTCGTCCTGCAAGCCGCGAATCAATTGCAGGATCTGCGCCTGGATCGTGACGTCGAGCGCGGTGGTCGGCTCGTCGGCGATCAGCAGTGACGGCTTGCACGAGAGCGCCATCGCGATCATCACGCGCTGCCGCATCCCGCCCGAAAGCTGATGCGGATAGCGCGCGAACACGCGGCGCGACTGGGGAATGCGCACGAGGTCCAGCAAGCGCAGCACTTCGGCGCGCGCTTCCGAACGGCTCTTGTGTTGATGCAGCGCGATCGCCTCGGCGATCTGATCGCCGACCGTGAACACAGGGTTCAGCGACGTCATCGGCTCCTGAAAGATCATCGCGATGTCCGCGCCGCGAATCGAGCGCATGGTTGCGTTCGACGCCTGCGCGAGATCGAGCACGCGCCCGTTGCGGCGCTTGAACGCGATGCGTCCGCTCGTGAGCCGCCCGCCGCCGTTCTCGATGAGACGCATCAGCGAAAGCGACGTCACCGATTTGCCCGAGCCCGATTCGCCGACGATCGCGAGCGTCTCGCCGCGATCGACCGAGAACGACAGCTGCCGCACCGCCTCGAACGTGCGCGCATCGCGCCTGAACGCAACCGACAGATCGTCCACCGCGATCACGCGCGGCTCGGGCAGCAAATCGGCAAGCAGTCCGGTTGCATTCGATGAAGTCAACACGATCGATTCCTCGTCGTTTAGCGCTTAGGTTGGGTGCGCGAAAGCCGCGCTCATCGATAGATCGCGGTTACGGGCGCCTCGCCCACTCGCGCGTATCCGCGGTACATCCCTTCGGTGTTGAACGGCAGCGTGACGTTGCCGTGCTTGTCGACGGCGACGAGGCCGCCGCGCCCGTCGATGCGCGGCAGCTTGTTCATCACGACGTCTTGCGCCGCGGCTTCGAGCGAGGCACCGCGATATTCCATTTGCGCGCTGACGTCGTACGCGACGACCATCCGCATGAACATCTCGCCGCTGCCTGTGGTCGAGACGGCGCAGGTGAGGTCGTTCGCGTAGCAGCCCGCGCCGATCAGCGGCGTATCGCCGACGCGGCCCGGCTCTTTGTTCGTGATGCCGCCCGTCGACGTCGCGGCGGCGAGATGGCCGTGCAGATCGAGCGCGACGGCGCCGACCGTGCCGAACTTGCGGTTCGGATCGAGGCGTTCGTGGGGGAGGTCCTTCG
>DATGHJ010000438.1:0-10210 GCA_035308085.1 Trinickia sp.
CGCGCGCCCGCCGTCGACGTTCAGTCGAGCGGCCAGATCTCGCGGCTTGCTGCCCTTACCGCCTGTGCCGAATCGAGCGCGAGCAGATCCTGCGCGCGCTGACGGCACAACTGGTAATCGAGACGGCGCACACGCGCCTTGATGCCCGGCACCGAGACCGGATCCACCGATAATTCCGTCACGCCGAGGCCGACCAGCAGCGGAACCGCGAGCGGATCACCGCCGAGCGCGCCGCAGACGCCGACCCATTTGCCGTGCTTGGCCGCGCCCTTGACGGTCATGTCGATCAAGCGCAGCACCGCCGGATGCAGGCCATCCGCCTGCGCGGCGAGATCGGGCTGGCAGCGGTCCATCGCGAGCGTGTATTGCGTGAGGTCGTTGGTGCCGATCGACAGGAAGTCCGCGTGCTGTGACAGCTGATCGGCAAGCAGCGCCGCCGACGGCACTTCGATCATCACGCCCACCTCGACCGAATCGGCGCGGCCAGCGGCGCGCGCGAATTCGTCGATACGTTTTCTCAGTGCGATCAGTTCGCCCGCGTCGGTCACCATCGGCAGCAGGATGCGCACGGCGCCGTGCGGCTGTACGGCGAGCAGCCCGCGCAATTGATCGTCGAGCAGATCCGGGCGCACTTGCGCGAGACGAATGCCGCGCAGGCCGAGCGCCGGGTTCGGTTCCGGCGGCAGCGTCAGGTAGTCGACTTCCTTGTCCGCGCCGACGTCGAGCGTGCGAATGATCGCAGTGCGCCCGGCGAGCGCGTCGACGATCGACTGGTAGCTCTGGCGATGCTCGTCGATGGTCGGCGCCGCCTGGCGGTGGATGAAGAGCAGTTCGGTGCGCAACAGGCCGACGGCGTCGGCGCCGTTGTCGACGGCAGTCTTCGCGTCGTCGAGCGTCGCGATGTTGGCGGCGATTTCGATCGCGCGGCCGTCGCTCGTCACGGCCGCTTCCTGCGACGTGCGACGGTTCGCTTCGCGCACGGCGGCCAGCCGCTGGCGTTCGAGCCGCGCGCGTTCGACGTCGAGTTCGGTCGGCGCGTATTCGAGGCGCCCCGCGCTCGCATCGACGACTACTTGCGTGCCTTCCGGCACCGCGTGGAGCATGTCGCCGATCGCGACGAGCGCCGGAATGCCGATCTGCCGCGCGATGATCGCCGCGTGCGAGGTCGCGCCGCCGCCCGCCATCACGAGCGCGGTCACGCGCGTGCGGTCGAGCGAGGACAAATCGGACGGCGTGAATTCCTGCGCGGCCAGCACCGTTTCTTCGGGCAGCGTGCGCGCCGTCGCGCTCGAGTAGCCGAGCGCGCGCAGCACGCGCTTTTCGATGTCGCGTAGATCGGCGGCACGCTCGGCGAGCAACATGTCTTCGACTTTCATCAGGAGCGCGACCTGCGCGCGGATCGCCTCGCGCCACGCGTAGCCCGCGCTCTTGCCGAGGCTGATGAGATCGCGCGCGGCGTCGACGAGCGTCGGGTCTTCGAGCAGCACGCGGTGCACGGCGAAGATGCCCGCCTCGCCCACCGCACCGCGCTGCGACGCATCGCGCACCGTCGTGTTCAGTTCGGCGTCGACCGTGGCGAGCGCCTTGTCGAGCAGGCGGCTTTCCGCCGCCGGCGTGCCGCGCGCGGCCTCGGGCGGCGCAAGCTCGGCGTCGTCCCAGCGCACGAGCTTGCCGAGCGCGATGCCGGGTGCCGCGCACACGCCAGCGAGCGTGTTCGGGTCGAGCGGCGCGCCGGCCGGGCGTGCCGTCTGGACCGGTGCGGGCGAGGCCGCGCGCGCCGGTTTTTCTTCGAGCTCGCCATGCACTTCGCGCAGCAGCTCGCACGCGACCGCATCGATCGCCTGCTGTGCCTGCGGCCCGACGGCGAGAATCTCGACCGTCGCGCCTTCTCCCGCGCCGAGTCCGAGCAGGCCGACGACGCTCTCGATCGGCGCGCGCTTGCCGTCATAGCGAACTTCGACGCGCGCATCGATCCCGCGCGCCGCTTCGCGCGCCCGCGCAGCCGGCCGCGCGTGCAGGCCACCTGCCTGCGACAGCGTGATCTGACGGCGCGCCTCCTCGTGCACGATTGACGAAGGGTCGACGGCACGCGTCTGCACGCCCGCCTTCGACCGCAGCACGAGCAGCTTGGTCGCGCCCGCTTTCGCGAGCCCGCGCCCGGCGCGCTCCACGACGTCGAACTTATCCGAATTCGCAATCGCCACCACCGACACGAGGCTGTGCGCCGACTGCGCGACGACGTCCTGATCGAACTCGATCAGCACGTCGCCCGCGCGCACCTGCGCGCCCTGCTCGACCATAGGCGCGAAACCCTTGCCGTTGAGCTCGACCGTGTCGATGCCGATGTGCAGCAGCACCTCGGCGCCCTCGGGCGTCTGGATGGTCGCCGCATGGCCGGTGCGCGCGAGGTGCATGACCACACCGTCGCAAGGCGCAACGAGCTTGCCTTCGAGCGGATCGATCCCGATGCCGTCGCCGAACATGCCGCCCGCGAACACGGGGTCCGGCACGTCCGCGAGCGGCACGACCGGACCGGTCAGCGGCGCCAGCAAGACAATCTGGTCTTGGGAATGACTCTTCAAACGGGACTCCTCGACACGTTCCATCCGACTTCTCGCTTCAGTGGGTTTCGGTGACTTTGTTCAAATGGCGCGGCGCATCGGGGTTGCGTCCGCGAGCGGCGGCAAGGCCGGCGGCCATCACGTAGAACGACAGGATCGCGGCGACCGGATCGAGCGCCGCGTGGTTCGCGGGCACGAGCGGCAAGGTCGCCTCGGATACATCGGAAGGCGCGGCGAGCAGCACGCGCGCGCCGCGCACGCGCATGTCGTGCGCGAGCTGAATGAGACCCGCCTGTTCCGGGCCGCGCGGCGCGAACACGAGCAGCGGGTAGTCGCGGTCGATCAGCTCCATCGGACCGTGCCGCACTTCGGCGCTCGAAAACGCCTCGGCCTGGATGCCGGAGGTTTCCTTGAGCTTGAGCGCCGCTTCCTGCGCAATCGCGAGGCCAAGCCCGCGGCCGATCACGATCATCCGTTCGACGTCGCGCAGCTCGTCAATCGCGGCCGACCAGTCGAGCGCGCCCGCGCGCTGCAGCGTGTCGGGCAATGCGCGCAGCGCGCCGAGCAATTCAGGATCGCGCTGCCAGAACGCGACGAGCTGCGCCGACAGCGACAGCATCGCGACGTAGCTCTTCGTGGCGGCAACGGAAATTTCGGGGCCGGCCGAGAGCGGCAGATACCATTCGCACGCTTGCGCAAGCGGCGAACCAGCGACGTTCACGGCGGCGACGGTCAGCGCGCCCGCTTCGCGCAACGCGCTCATCGTGCCGACGAGATCCGGGCTCTTGCCCGACTGCGAAAAGGCCAGCGCCAATTGACCCTGCACGCGCAGCGGCGCTTGCTGGAGCGTGGCGACCGACATCGGCAGTGACGCGACCGGCAAGCCGATGCGGCTCATCACGAGGCTCGCGAAATAGCTCGCGGCGTGGTCCGAGCTGCCGCGCGCGACCGTCAGCGCGACATGGCGCGGCTCGGCGGCAAGCGTCGTGGCGAGCGCCTCGACGCGCGTCGTATCCGCCAGCTGCGCGGCGACCGCTTCGGGGCAGGCCAGCGCCTCGTTAAGCATATTCGACAATCGATTCTCCTTCGACATAGGTTGCGCTCAGCGTCAGCTCGCGATCGAACACGACGAGGTCGGCCCACGCGCCGCGCACGATACGGCCGCGGTCTTCGATGCCGAGGTAGTCGGCGGCGTGACGCGACATTCGGTTCGAGACGTCGGCGATCGGCAAGCCGAGCGACACGAGATTGCGCAGCGCCTGATCCATCGTCAGCGTGCTGCCCGCGAGGGTGCCATCGGCCAAGCGCACGCCGCCGAGGCACTTCGTCACGTGCTGGCTGCCGAGGCGGTATTCGCCGTCGGGCATGCCGGTGGCCGAGGTGCTGTCGGTGACGACATAAAGACGCGGGATCGCGCGCAACGCGGCGCGGATCGCACCGGGATGGACGTGCAGCAGATCGGGGATGATCTCGGCAAACTCGGCGTGCGCTAACGCCGCGCCGACGAGACCCGGATTGCGGTGATGCATCGGCGACATCGCGTTGAACAGATGCGTGAAGCCGCAGGCGCCGCGCTTCATCGCCGCGACCGCGTCGTCGTAGGTCGCGAGCGAGTGGCCGAGCTGCACGCGCACGCCGCGTGCGGCCATCTCCGAGATGATGTCGAGGTGCCCGGCGATTTCGGGGGCGAGCGTGACGACGCGGATCGGCGCGATCGACAGGTACTTCAGCACTTCGTCGAGCACGGCGGACACCGCTGCATCGGGTTGCGCACCGAGCTTGCCGGGATTGATGTACGGGCCTTCGAGGTGCACGCCCAATACGCGCGCGCCGCCCGGCGTGCGCTGCCGCGTCACGTTGCCCAGCTCGGCGACGACGCTCATCAGCTCGTCGCGCGGCGCGGTCATCGTGGTCGCGAGCAAGCTCGTCGTGCCGTAGCGCGCATGGGTGCGGGTGATGGTTTCGATCGCATCGCCCGACTCCATCACGTCGGCGCCGCCGCCGCCGTGCACGTGCAGGTCGATGAAGCCCGGCAGGATGTACGGCGCGTCGTTCGTCGACGGGTCGGCGTGCGTGCCGTCGATGGACTGGATGCGCCCGCTCTCGTATTCGAGCGTGCCGTGGATCCAGCCTTCAGGGGTGAGTATGTTTCCGGTCAGCATGAATATCTCTGATATGACGTAGTGCGGGGTCGGGCTAGCAAGTCGTTGGCATGGCGCTCAAGCTCATTGAGAGCCGCGCGCAGGGAATACGTCGCAAATATCGCGCATGCCATCGTTCAGATTAGGTGAGCGGGGACGAAATTTTCGTGAATCCGCAGATGCGGCGTGCTTGCTTCAGCTGCTACGTCGGAGCCCATTATATAACCACAATAGAACCAGTCAATTGGCTGGTTCCCGGGCTGGATAAATCGTCGCAAAGCCTTTGCCGGCGTGCGTTTTGGCGCACTTTTCAGCTTATTTTCCTGGTTTTTTGGGGATCAGGATTTACCCGAATTCGAGCACGAAACGAGGTTCGATGGGCCCCACTGGTCTGCATAGCGCCATGAAATGAGCCCACTTTGTGATACCGGTTTAGCACCACTTGCGCGCACCGCCCCGCTATAGCCGTTTATATATCGTGCCCGATCTAATATAGTTGCTACTTAATTCATTAATAACTGCACGATTTTCGGGGAGTGCTCTCGTTGACAGACTCGACCCTGCTCAAACGCGCCGAAGCCGTCCGCCATTTCAACCGCTTCTATACGAAGCACATTGGCGCGCTGCACGAAAGCCTGCAGAAAAGCGCGTTCTCGCTGACCGAAGTGCGCGTGCTGCGCGAGCTGCTGCTCGGCTCGGCCACGACGGCGACGGAAGTCGCGCGCAACCTTGGTCTTGACAGCGGCTATCTGAGCCGGCTCCTGACGAGCTTCGAGCGTCAGGGGCTGATCAAGCGCCGACAGTCGGATGCCGACGCGCGGCAATCGCTGCTCACGCTGACCGACGAAGGCCGCGCTGCCTATGAACCGCTCGATGCGGCCGCCATCGAGGAGGTGTGCGCCGTGCTCACGCGCCTGAGCGACGCGGAGCAAGAGCAATTGATCGCGGCGATGCAGGCGATCGAGGAGCTTTTGAACCGATAGCGACCGCTGTGAGCGGCAACCGCGAAAAAAAGCGTCCCGGCTGAACTGCACCGGGACGCTTTTTTATCTGGTATTCACATCGCTGCCATCATCGCCGCACGCGCATGTTGCGCGGCGTGCGCGACAGCGGCGCCCACCGCCGACGCTTAGAACGACGGCACAACGGAACCCTTGAACTGCGTCTTGACGAACTGACGCACGTCGTCCGACTGGTACGCCGCGACGAGCTTCTTCACCCACGGCTTGTCCTTGTCCTGCGCGCGCACGGCGATCAGGTTCGCGTACGGGCTGTGGACATCTTCGAGCGCGATCGCGTCCTTGGTCGGCTGCAGGCCGGCGGCGAGCGCGTAGTTCGTGTTGATCGCGGCCGCGTCGACGTCGCCGAGCGCGCGCGGCAACTGCGCGGCGTCGAGCTCGACGAGCTTGATCTTCTTCGGGTTCTCGGCGATGTCGAGCGGCGTCGCGCTACCGCCGTTCGTGCCCGCGCCGGCCTTCAGCTTGATGACGCCTTGCGCTTGCAACAGCAAGAGCGCGCGGTTTTCATTCGACGGATCGTTCGGCACCGCGACCTTCGCACCCGGCTGCAGATCCTTGACCGACTTCAGCTTCTTCGAGTAGATGCCGAGCGGCGAAATATAGGTGGGCCCGGCGCTCACGATCTTGTAGCCGCGCTGCTTCACTTGGCTGTCGAGGTAGGGCTGATGCTGGAAGCTGTTCGCATCGAGGTCGCCTGCGTCGAGCGCGGCGTTCGGTTGCACGTAGTCGTTGAACTCGATGACCTTCACGTTAAGCCCGTCGCGCTTCGCCACCTTTGTCACGACCGCCCAGATTTGCGCATCCGGGCCGCTGATCGTGCCGACCTTGATGACTTGGTCGTCGGCGTGCGCGAGTGCGCTCGTCAGGAGCGCCGTGGTGGCGGCAACTGCGGAAAAGGCTTTGAGAAGGGTTCTGCGCTGCATTGAGTACTCGCTTTCTTGCTGAGGCGGGGAAAGTCAACCCAGGGGCGTGTGTTCGTGGCTGCGCCCCCGGCCAGGGAACGCAATGGTGTCATATCGCCGGGCTGCTAGGAAATACCCTAATGGCATATCGATATGCACCAAGCCGGCGCGGCGGCGCACTGAAGCGCGGCGCGCCGCCATCTAGCCCCGATACGTTCCGTTATTGCGTTGCCTCGCGAGGCACTTAGCGTTTTTCCAAGTGACGGAGTTCAAGGCGACACGGCTCGCATCAGAGCTCACCCTGCCGGCTCCGCGAATGCGCTCCGCTCAACCGCATGAGGAAGATTGCCGCTCTTAGCCGAGCAGCAATTTGAGATCGTGGACCCAGGGCGTGACGCCCTGGCCATCGCGCACGAAAAGACGCAGCTTGCCGGACGGATCGAAGACGTAGCTCGCCGCAGTGTGGTCCATCGTGTAGCTGTCGGGCGTCTTGCCCGGCACCTTCGCGTAGTAGACGCGGAAATCCTTCGCGACCTTGGCGAGCTGCGCGTCGTCGGCGGGACGCAGGCCGACGAACGACGGGTTGAACGCCGGCACATATTGCGAAAGGAGCGCCGGCGTGTCGCGCGCCGGATCGACCGTCACGAACAGCACTTGCACGCGCTGCGCGTCCGGGCCGAGTTGCTGCATCGCCTGGGAAAGCTCAGCCATCGTCGTCGGACACACATCGGGACAATGCGTGTACCCGAAGAACAGCACGACGGCCTTGCCCTTGTAGTCGGCAAGCGTGTGCATCTTGCCGCTCGTATCGGGCAGCGAGAAATCGCTGCCGAACTGCGTGTTGCCGGTGATGTCGAGATTCGTGAACGCCGGCTGATCCTTGCCGCAGGCCGACAAGAAAACCGCGCCGCCGAGCGCGCAAAGAGTCACCGCAATGCGCGCCACGCGCGCGATTCTGTTAGTCAGCATCGAAGAATTACGCGCCGATCAGGACGCGCGCATAGTGGTCGACGAGGAGCGCCGCGAAGAGCAGCGACAGATAAACGATCGAGTAACGGAAGGTTTTACGCGCGAGCGCATCGGAATATTCCCGGTAGATCTTCCACGCGTATGCGAGGAACACAGCGCCGAGCAGCACCGCCGACGCGAGATAAAAGACCCCGCTCATGCCCGAGATGAACGGCATCAGCGAGACCGCCAGCAGGATCACCGAGTAGAGGAAGATGTGCAGCCGCGTAAATTGCTCGCCATGCGTGTTCGGTAGCATCGGCAGGCCGGCGTTCTCGTAGTCTTTGCGGCGGTAAAGCGCGAGCGACCAGAAATGCGGCGGCGTCCACACGAAGATGATCAGCACGAGAATCCATGCGTCGCCGGGCACGTGGCCCGTCACCGCGGCCCAGCCGAGCGCCGGCGGCATCGCGCCCGATGCGCCGCCGATCACGATGTTCTGCGGCGTCGCAGGCTTGAGCAGCAGCGTGTAGATCACGGCGTAGCCGACGAACGTCGCGAGCGTGAGCCACATCGTCAGCGCGTTGGTGAACGTGTAGAGCGTCCACATGCCAAGGCCGCCAAGAATGGCCGAGAAAATCAGAATCTGCGCGGTCGTGATTTCGCCGCGCGCCGACGGGCGCCATGCCGTGCGGCGCATCAGCGCGTCGACCTTCTGCTCGACGAGGCAGTTGATCGCAAACGCCGCGCCCGCGAGCAGCCAGATGCCGACTGTGCCGCCGATCAGCACCGTCCACGGCACCATGCCCGGCGTCGATAGAAACATGCCGATCACCGCGCAGAAGACCGCCAACTGCGTCACGCGCGGCTTCGTGAGCGCGAGATATTGGGAGATTCGGGAACCGGGGGATCGAGAGAGTGTGCTGTCCATGTGGGTCACGCTGGCGCGGTGTCGCGCGCGGCGGGTCTGTCAGACACCGGCGCGCGGCCGGGACGGCTATAAGCGATCCGAAAGTTTAGCATAACGGCAAGCAGCAGCAGGATCGCGGCGCCCCCGTTGTGAGCGACGGCGATCGGCAGCGGCCATTGCAGCACGATGTTCGACAGGCCCGTCACGAACTGGATCGCGACGACCAGCAGCACGGCGCTCGCGGGCCGCCGCAGCGACTCGAAGCGGCGCAATTTCAGCGCAAGCCAAGCCAGATAGGCAACCACGACGATCGCGAACGTGCGGTGCGTCCAATGGATCGCGACGAGCGCATCCTGCGTGATGACGTCGCCGTCGCTCGTCATGCCGAGCGCCCGCCACAGATGGAAGCCGTGCGCAAAGTCCATCGGCGGAATCCATTGGCCGTTGCAGGTCGGGAAGTCAGTGCAGGCGAGCACCGCGTAGTTCGTGCTGACCCAGCCGCCTAGCGCGATCTGCACGATCAAGAGGATCAAGCCGGCGATTGCCGCGGCCCTATAGCGCGCGGCTGCGGGCTCGTACGCGGGCACCGGCGTCTGGCGCGCCGCCAGCCAGCCGAGCGCGCCGAGCAGCGCGAGGCCGAGCAGCAGGTGGGTCGTCACGATGATCGGCTGCAGCTTCATCGTCACCGTCCATGCGCCGAACGCGCCCTGCACACAAATCAAGAGCAGCAGCGCGGTCGGCCACCACGGCGACACATGCAGCGGACGGCGCTTGATGCGCGCGACCCAGGCGATCAGCGTCTGCGCGATGATCAATACGCCGATGGCCGTAGCGAAATAGCGGTGAATCATCTCGATCCACGCCTTCGACATGCTCACGGGGCCAGTCGGCAGCGCGGCGTGCGCGGCGGCGATCTGGGCGTGCGCGATGAACGGCGACGACGTGCCGTAGCAGCCCGGCCAATCCGGGCAGCCGAGCCGCGAATCCGTCAAGCGCGTGAAGCCGCCGAACATCACCAGGTCGAGCGTGAGAAAAGTGGTGACCCACACGAGCTTGCGGAATTTGTTGTCGTCCGCCTTGACCCATACGTAGGAGAGCGGCAACAACGCGATGCACAAGCCAATCAGGCCGATTTGCAATACGAACATCTCAAAATCTCTTATCGCAGGAAATCGCGCACGCGAACCCTATCACCGGTCAGCCGATACTCGACCACTTCAGCAGCTTGGTTAAATCACCCTTGATCTTGCTCGGGTCCGGATTCTTCGGGAACCGCATCATCAGGTTGCCATTCGGGTCGACCAGATAGATGTGATCGATGTCCTGCGTGCCGGTGTCGGCGGGCAGCCATGCCGCGACGGCGGCCGGATCGGCGACCAGCTTCTTCGTGTCCGGATACGCGTGCGCGATGACATCCGGCACGGCGCCGGCATCGGTGCGCAGCCACACCGTCGCGACGCGCTCGCGCTCGGCGCCTTGCGTCGCCCGCACTTGGCGCATGAAGTACAGCTTTGTCGCGCAGGCTTCGTTGCAAGCACTGCCGTCAACGGAGATCATCAGCCAGCGGCCGCGCAGCGAGTCGAACTTGATCGGCTTGCCGTTTTCGTCGGTGACGATGAGCGACTCGGGAATCGGCCGCTGCGGCTCGACCAGCGTGCCGTAGTTCGTCTTGCCGCCGGCCGGCTTGATCACGTAGTACGTCAGATACGAAACGACGACCGGGGCCGCA
>DATGHJ010000439.1:0-3999 GCA_035308085.1 Trinickia sp.
GGGCGCGTCGATCGGCGACGCGACGCGCGCAGTCGATGCCGCCGTCGCCGAGCTGCGGATGCCGGCCAGTGTGATCGGCCGCTTCGCGGGCACCGCGCAGGTGTTTCAGGAGGCGGTCGCGAGCGAGCCGCTGCTCGTCGTGGCCGCGCTGCTGTCGGTCTATATCGTGCTCGGCATCCTCTACGAGAACCTGCGGCACCCGCTGACGATCCTCTCGACGCTGCCCTCGGCCGGCGTCGGCGCACTGATCGCGCTGCTCGCGACGCACACCGAGCTGTCGATCATCGCGCTCGTCGGCGTGATTCTGCTGATCGGCATCGTCAAGAAGAACGCGATCATGATGATTGACTTCGCGCTCTCCGAGCAGCGCCGCAACCGCCTGCCCGCGGAGGAGGCGATTCTGCGCGCGTGCCTCGTGCGCTTCCGGCCGATCATGATGACGACGATGGCCGCGATGCTCGGCGCGGTGCCGCTCGTTCTGATCACGGGCTACGGCACGGAGTTTCGCAGGCCCTTGGGGATTTCGATCATCGGCGGCTTGCTGTTCAGCCAGTTGCTGACGCTGTACACGACGCCCGTGATCTACCTGTGGCTCGATCGCGCGCCGAGAGAGCCGCGTGGTGAGCGGGGCGCCGACGGAGGAGGGCAGTCATGAATGCGCGCTCTGCGCTTCTACGGGCGTTGCGCGCGAGCGCGGCGGGTCTTGCGCTCGCCGTCCTCGCCGCATGCATGGCCGGGCCCGACTACCAGCGCCCGCCGGTCGAATTACCGACGCACTTCAAGGAGGGCGCCGACTGGCAGCGCGCCGACGCGAATCCGCGAGGCGCGCTGTCGAGCCGCTGGTGGGAAGCGTTCGGCGACGCGCAACTGAACGATCTCGTCGAACGCTCGCTCACGGCCAATCAGTCGATCATCGCGGCCGAAGCCGCGTACCGGCTCGCTCAGGCCGAAGTGGCGGCGAGCACCGCGAGCCTCTTTCCGGTCGTGACGGCGAACGCGGCGGCATCGCGCAGCCTCATCAACGCGTCGTCGAGCACGACCAGCACGTCGACGGCGAGCGGCATCCGCAACACGGTCAGCGCCACCGCCGTAGTCAGTTGGGAGCCCGACCTGTGGGGGCAGATTCGCCGCGAGATCGAGTCGAGCAAGGAGAACGCGCAAGCCACCGACGCTCAACTGGCAGGCGAGCGCCTGTCGATCGCGGCGAGCATTGCGGCCGATTACCTGCTGCTGCGCCAGCTCGATTTCGATATCGTGTCGCTTCAGGAGCAGCAGCGCATCGATCAGCGGCTCGTCGACATCACGCACGCGGCGTACGCGCAGGGTACGGCGACGAACGACAGCTTGCTCGTCGCCGAAGACACGCTCGAAGCCGCGATCGCCGCGCTGCAGACGTCGAAGATTTCGCGCGAGCAGGACGAGCATGCGCTCGCGGTGCTCGTCGGCGTGCCGCCCGCGAACTTCAGCATTGCGCCGCAGCCGCACTATGCGTTCGCGCAGCCGAGCGTGCCGCTTGCGCTGCCGTCGACGCTGCTCGAACGGCGTCCCGACATCGTCGCGGCCGAGCGTGCGGCCGCCGCCGCGAACGCGAAGATCGGCGTCGCGCAGGCGGCGTTTTTTCCGGCGGTCACGCTATCGGCCGACGGCGGCTTCGCGAGCAGCACGCTCGCGCATCTGTTTTCGCTGCCGAGCCGCGTCTGGACGCTCGGCCCCGCGCTTGCCGAAACGATCTTCGACGCGGGCGCGCGCACGGCCGCCGTGCACGAAGCGCAGGCGACCTACGACGGCGCGGTCGCGACCTATCGCGGCACGGTGCTGTCGGCGTTTCAAAGCGTCGAAGACAGCTTGTCGTCGGTCAATCACTTGAACGAGGAGGCGCGCGCGTTCGAGAGCGTCTATCGGCGCAACGTGCAGCTTTATGCGAGCATGGGCGCGCAACTGAAGGCGGGCACGGCAAGCGAGCAGAGCCTGCTGACGCAGCAATTGACGCTGCTCACCGCCGAGCAGGGCGCGCGCGATGCACAGGCGCAAGCCGCGCAGAGCACGGTCACGCTGATCAAGAATCTGGGCGGCGGGTGGGAACAAGCGGATTGGGAGCGGAATGCAGAAGCGCCGCCTCAGGGGCGGCGCCATCCGTCAGTCGATCAATAGCCCGGCGGCGGGGGCGGCGGAGCGTAGTAGGCACCCGGAGGCGGCGGCGCGTAGTTGTAGTAATACGCGCCCGGAGGCGGCGCGCTGGTGACCGGGCGGTTGTACATCGGTACCTTGTTCCCCGACGCATACATGCACTGGGTATACGCTTGATCGTAGCGCCGCTGCGAGCCGTAGCCGGACGCCTGGGCGTTGCCCGCGCCGACGACGCTGCCTGCCAACAGGCCCACGCCCGCGCCGACCGCGGCGCCTTGACCGCCGTTGAACGCCGCTCCCGCGGCAGCGCCGAGCGCCGTGCCGACGACAGCGCTGCCGACCGCCGCGTTCGTCGCCGCTTGATTCGCGGTCACACCGCCCACTTGGCTGTAGGCGTAGTTCCGGCACGAGGCGTCGTCGGCCTTGAACTGATCGAAGGACTTGCCGGTGCCCGGGAGCGCCATCACGGTCGGTCCGGTCGGCATCACGGTGCAGGCGCCAAGCCCCGCGAGCGCGGCGAGCGCGAGCCATTTTGCTTGTTTCATGGCGAAACTCTTCCTGTTATTGATTCGGCGCCGGCGGGCTCGCCGGCACGGCGCGCCAGCCGCCCGCGCATTGCTTGACGTACGGGTAGTAGGCTTTCGCGGCATCGCAGTAGAACCAGGTGCCGGGTTGCGCCTGAGGGCCGGCATCAGGTCCGGCTTGACCCTGCTCGACGTAGGTCGGCGGACCGGGGTCGGCGGGCGCCACGACGACCGGCGCGGGGTAGTAATACGGGACCGGAGCAACCGGGTAGTACGGATAGGCGGGCACCCCGATGCCGACACCGACGAACACGCGTGCTTGCGCGGCGCCGCTGACCCCGATCGCAGCCAGCGCGCAGACAGCGACGGAAGCTTTCAGCCACTTCACGATCGACTCCTGATTCAAATTGTTTGTGTAAATGTGATGGCAGTACGCGATTGAAGGCTAGGGCATTCGAGTCGCCAATACAATTACCGGGGGTATCGGAGTTGTTTCAGTTGCTTACATCTGAAACGAAGAATCGAAAAACAACGGGACGTGGGCTGTTTTCCGATGATATGGCGAAGCCGGACCGGATCAGTAAATTGGTACTCCGATTGAAATGGCAGCCCAGCGAAAAACAATAAAAGGGGCAGACGACTTCTGGTCGCGCACTTTATACGAATCGTAACAACGTGATCGCCCAACCGCTTGAAGACAGGCGATTCCGTATGAACACCGTAACGAAGTAACGACTTGAAACAAGCCTGTAGCGGTTTTGACTTCGCGGGCAGGTAGCATGCTCCGGATGACCTGAATGCGACTCAAGCTGAATGGAGAAGCGGATGCTCAGTCCTCACGAAATATCCACGCTGCTGCTCGTGCAGCGTGCCCCGTATCAAGTGGAAGTCCAGCGCCTCGATTTTGTGATGCTGGAGAAGAAGGCGCTCGTCGAGATCGAGCGGCGCGCGAGCGGTGCGAAGATTGCCAGATTGACGCAGCGCGGTTTCGAGTTATTGAGCAGGCTCGGCGGGTTTGATGAGAGCGGTGCATCCGCTGGACCAACTGAAAGCGATCCGGGCTCTATTTGAGGCGATAGAGACCATGCAGCACCAGCCTCAACCCTCTGAGCCCTTGATCGTCGGCTGCTGAATTTGGCGGCCTCAGCCCAGGCCAAGGTTTTCGACTCGCGTGTCGTTGCCGACGAACAAGAGCCGTCCCCAGAAGAATCCGCCTGGCACGTATTCGCGGAAATACGGCACGCGGAACCACGCTCGGCTGTCGTGGATGTAATCGTCGTAGAGGCGGATTGCGGCGGGTTGCTTGCGCAGCGCTTCAACTGCTTCGGGTGACGTGTGGCGCACTAGA
>DATGHJ010000440.1:0-3166 GCA_035308085.1 Trinickia sp.
AAGCGGTGCGGGAAGCGCTTGCGAAGCACGCCGATAACGCTTCTTGAGCTTGCTTCAGCGTCCTTATTTCAGCGTCAGCACCCAGGTGGCGAGTGCGTGCGCGTCATCGGGGGTCAGTTGCGTGTTCGCGGGCATCGGCACGTGTCCCCACACGCCCGAGCTGCCTTCGCTGATCTTGCGGGTGAGGTAGGCGACGGCATCGGGGCGCGACGCGTATTTCGCCGCGACGTCTTGGAAGGCCGGACCCATTAGCGGCCGCTTTTCCGCGTGGCAGCTCATGCAATTGCTCTGCAGAGCGAGTGCCAGCCCCGGCGCGGAATCGGCGTGCGCGGGTCCGCCGAGCGCCAGGGCGGCTGCCGTGGCGAATGCCACGGCACACAACTTCAATCGTTTCATTCTGGTCTCCGTCGGCTGCTTGGCTCGACTTGTGGTCCGACGCATTATAGACAGAGCGCGTCGTTTGCTTTTCGCGCTATCGCAGCCGCCGAGACACCGTCAACCCGTCACCGCACCCTTGTTCGCCGGGCGCGCCAGTGCCGCGTATTTCGCAAGCACGCCGCGCGTATAGCGCGGCGCCGGCTGCTTCCATGCGGCGCGGCGGCGCTCGATTTCGGCATCGTCGAGATTCAACTGCAGCAACAGCTTGTGCGCGTCGATCGTGATCGTGTCGCCTTCCTGCACGAGACCGATCAAGCCGCCGACGAATGCTTCCGGCGCGACGTGCCCGACCACCATGCCCCAAGTGCCGCCCGAAAAACGCCCGTCGGTGATGAGGCCGACCGATTCGCCGAGCCCCTTGCCGATCAGCGCCGAAGTGGGCGCGAGCATTTCCGGCATGCCGGGGCCGCCTTGCGGACCGAGGTAGCGCAGCACGAGCACGTCGCCCGCATTGATCTTGTCGTCGAGGATCGCCTGCAGCGCGCTTTGCTCGTCGTCGAACACGCGCGCCGGGCCGGTGATCGCCGGGTTCTTGAGGCCCGTGATCTTCGCGACCGCGCCTTCCGGCGCGAGATTGCCCTTGAGGATCGCGAGGTGGCCTTCCTTGTAGAGCGCCTTGTCGATCGGGAAGATGACCTGCTGGTCGGCGCGCGGTTTGCTCGGCACGTCCTTGAGTTCTTCAGCGAGCGTCTTGCCGGTGATCGTGATGCAGTCGCCGTGCAGAAGGCCCGCGTCGAGCAGGATCTTCATGACTTGCGGGATGCCGCCGGCCTTGTGCAGATCGGTCGCGACGTAATCGCCCGACGGCTTCAGGTTGCAGATCACCGGCACTTTCTTGCGCATGCGCTCGAAATCGTCGATCGACCATTCGACTTCGGCAGCGTGCGCGATCGCAAGGTAGTGCAGCACGGCATTGGTCGAGCCGCCGGTCGCCATGATGACGGCCACGGCGTTCTCGATCGATTGCTTCGTGATGATGTCGCGCGGCTTCAAGTCCTTCTTCACCGCTTCGACCAGCACGCGCGCCGATTCGGCGGCCGAGCCGACCTTCTCGTCGTCCGGGTTCGCCATCGTCGACGAATACAGGAGCGACATGCCGAGCGCCTCGAACGACGAGCTCATCGTGTTCGCGGTGTACATGCCGCCGCACGAGCCCGTGGTCGGGCACGCGTTCTTCTCGACCCCTTCGAAATCTTCCTGCGTCATGCGCCCGGCCGTGAATTCGCCGACGGCCTCGAACGACGACACGATCGTCAGGTCGCTGCCCTTCCATTTGCCCGGCTTGATCGTGCCGCCGTAGACATAGATGCCCGGCACGTTGATGCGCGCGAGCGCGATCATGCCGCCCGGCATGTTCTTGTCGCAGCCGCCGATCACGACCACGCCGTCCATCCATTGGCCCTGCACGCAGGTTTCGATGCAGTCGGCGATCACTTCGCGCGACACGAGCGAGTACTTCATACCTTCGGTGCCCATCGACATGCCGTCCGAGATCGTCGGCGTGCCGAAGATCTGCGGGTTCGCGTCGGCGCCCTTGACCGCGGCGACGGCCGCATCGGCCAGGCGCTGCAGGCCGGCATTGCAGGGCGTGATGGTCGAGTGGCCGTTGGCGATGCCGATCATCGGCTTGTCGAAATCTTCCTTCTGGTAGCCGAGCGCGTAGTACATCGAGCGGTTGGGCGAGCGCGCGACGCCCTGCGTGACGTTTTTCGAGCGACGGTTGTAAGGCATGGGGACTCCCGTAGGTGTTGATCCGGCGTTTCTGGGGCGGCGCTCGAACGAGCGCTCAGGGTGTGCCGGCAAAGAATGCGGTTTCTCTTGACGAGTGTCCAATATATTATTGATGGCCTATTAGGTCGAAATACATATCAGTGCGCGCCGGGCCGCCCCAAGCGCATCGATGTGCCCCGTGGGGGGAGCGTTGCATGGGGCCGGAGTGAGCGCTAAAGCGCCAACTCCGGTCGACAGCGAACGAAGTAAGCGTAGGGGCTGTTTTATTTCAAAGGATGGAGTCGTGACACCGGACCTGCGCCAGTTGCGCTACTTCGTTGCGGTCGCCGAGGAACGGCACTTCGGGCGGGCGGCGGCGCGGCTTTCGATGACGCAGCCGCCGCTCTCGCAGGCGATTCGCGCGCTCGAGGAGACGCTCGGCGTCGAGCTTTTTGCGCGCACGAAGCGCTCGGTCGAGTTGACCGCAGTAGGCACCGACTTGCTGCCCGAGGTCCGCAGGCTGCTCGCGAGCGCCGACGGCTTGCGGCCGCTCGCGCAAAGTCTCGCGCGCGGCGAGGCGGGCGTGCTGTCGCTCGCGTTCGTTTCCACTGCCGATTACGGGCTGCTGCCGCGTCTGTTGCGCGATTTCGGCACGCGCTATTCGCGGGTGCGGCTGCAACTCGCCGAGGCCACGAGCGACGTGCAGATCGACGAGCTCGTGGCGGGGCGCATCGATGCCGGCCTCGTGATTCCGCCGCTGCCGCCGCGCCACGCGGCGCAGCTCTCGTATCTGCCGATTGCGCGCGAACCGCTCGTGATCGCGATGTCGACCGAAGCCGCCGAGCAGGCAGGCTGCCGCCGCGATCGCGGTCGGCTCGCCGATTGGGACGACGAGCCAGTGAGCCTCTCCGCGCTCGCCGACGCACCGCTCGTGATTTTCCCGCGCCGTCTCGCGCCGGGCTTCTACGACATCATCATGGATTGCTACGACGCGGCCAAACTCACGCCGCGCATCGGG
>DATGHJ010000441.1:0-4416 GCA_035308085.1 Trinickia sp.
GCCGCAACCCGGTGCGCGGCATCGATTACAGCGAGTAGTACATGTCGAACTCGACCGGATGCGTGGTCTGACGGAAGCGCTGCAACTCCTGCGTCTTCAGCTCGATGTAGGCATCGAGCATGCTGTCGGTGAACACGCCGCCGCGCGTCAGGAACTCGCGGTCCTTGTCGAGCGCGTCGAGAGCCTGGTCGAGGCCGGCGCACACGGTCGGGATCTTGGCATCCTCTTCCGGCGGCAGGTCGTACAGGTTCTTGTCAGCGGCTTCGCCCGGGTGGATCTTGTTCTGCACGCCGTCGAGACCGGCCATCATCAGCGCGGAGAACGCGAAGTACGGGTTGGCCATCGGGTCCGGGAAGCGCGTTTCGATACGGCGGCCCTTCGGGTTGCTCACGTGCGGAATACGGATCGACGCCGAACGGTTGCGAGCCGAGTAGGCGAGCTTGACCGGCGCTTCGAAGTGCGGCACGAGGCGCTTGTACGAGTTCGTCGTCGGGTTCGTGATCGCGTTCAGCGCGCGAGCGTGCTTGATGATGCCGCCGATGTAGAACAGCGCGAATTCCGACAGGCCGGCGTAGCCGTTGCCCGCGAACAGGTTCTGGCCGTCCTTCCAGATCGACTGGTGAACGTGCATGCCCGAACCGTTGTCGCCGACGACAGGCTTCGGCATGAACGTCGCCGTCTTACCGTACGTGTGCGCGACGTTGTGGACGATGTACTTCAGTTGCTGCGTCCAGTCGGCGCGCTGCACGAGCGTCGAGAACTTCGTGCCGATTTCGTTCTGGCCCTGGCCCGCCACTTCGTGGTGGTGCACTTCGACCGGAATGCCGATCTGCTCGAGCAGCAGACACATTTCCGAGCGGATGTCCTGGAAGGAATCGACCGGCGCGACCGGGAAGTAGCCGCCCTTCGTGCCCGGACGATGGCCCGTGTTGCCGCCTTCGAATTCCTTGGCTGCCGACCACGGCGCTTCTTCCGAGCCGATCTTCACGAAGCAGCCCGACATGTCCGTGTTCCACTGGACCGAGTCGAAAATAAAGAATTCGGGTTCCGGACCGAAGTAGGCGGTGTCGCCGAGGCCCGTGCTCTTCAGGTACGCCTCAGCGCGCTTCGCGAGCGAACGCGGGTCGCGCTCGTAGCCCTTGCCGTCCGCCGGCTCGATCACGTCGCAGGTCATCACGAGCGTCGATTCTTCGTAGAACGGGTCGATGAACGCCGTGTTCGGGTCCGGAACGAGCAACATGTCCGACGCTTCGATGCCCTTCCAGCCGGCAATCGACGAACCGTCAAACGCATGGCCGCTTTCGAACTTGTCTTCGTCGAATGCCGACAGCGGCACCGAAACGTGTTGCTCTTTGCCGCGCGTATCGGTGAAGCGGAAGTCGACAAACTTGACGTCCTCGTCCTTGACGAGTTGCATGACGTCGGCCACGGATTTACTCATATCCTTTTCTCCTGATTAATGAAGTCGGCGGTTTCCGCCGTCGCCCAATCTAGCTGATCGACTGCATCGACGCTATCGCAGGCGATCAAAACGATCGCCGCCTGTTAAAGCAGCTTCCGTGCCAAGGCGGTGCCAACCTGGCGTAAATCCTTGTGCACCATGCGTCTCTAAGAAACAGTGACGCCCATTGTTGGATCGTCCCGCTCGTCCCACATCGGGCCGCCCTGTCGGGCCGCACGAAAACGGTGCAATCCCAAAATGATCTTCCGACCAGAATTCCGTTTTGGTGCATCGAACCTATTTTGCACCATCGCGAAGCATTGCGGTCATCTGAGTGCTGCCACGCAGTCGCGGCGCCCTACGACCCGCGACGCGCTAGAATGATCGTTTAGTCTGGAGGAGGCACGCAGCCATGAGTACGCTCGAACAACTTTATGCTCACGCCCACAAGCGCCGCGCCGACCATCAGTTGACGTACGCAGGCGCGATCTCGCCGGCCGAGGCATTCGAGCTGCTGCAACTCGATCCGCGCGTGCGTCTCATCGACGTGCGCACTCGCGCCGAACTCGATTGGGTCGGCCGCCCGGTTGTCGGCGACGGCCAGTATGCTCACATCGAATGGACCCGCTATCCCGGCGGCGTGCCGAATCCCGAATTCATCGATCAGTTGCGTCAGGTCGCCTCGCCCGACACGCCCGTGCTGTTCCTTTGCCGCAGCGCGGCGCGCTCCAAGCTCGCCGCGGTGGCCGCCGCACAAGCGGGCTTCAAGGAAGCGTACGACCTGCTCGAAGGCTTCGAAGGCGGCAAGGACGGCCAAGGTCATCGGAAAACGGTCGAGGGATGGTGCTTTCGCGGGCTGCCGTGGATCGGCGCGTGAACGGCAACTGAGCGGCAACTGAGCGGCATCCGAGCAGCGACTGAGCCACTCGCGCGCAAGCGTGCTGCAGCAGCCGCTCTGAGCGGCAAGCCCGGCGAACCACGCGGCTCGCCGGCGACACCGACAAAGCATCGTCGGCGCGGGATATGACAGGAAGATGATGCCGTGCCCGCTCAGGCCGGCTTGCTTTGCAGCGCGTTCGCCTCGACGATGTCCCCGCCGAGCAGATGCACGCCCTCGCGCAGCTTCACAAACGCCGCCGCGACCGCCTCGGGCTCGCCCTTCACGCCGAGATCGATATGGCGGCGCGCAAACACCCCGCCCTTCTCCGCATCGCCGACGCTCGGCAAGCTGAACACGCGCACGCCCGGAAAGTCGGCTTCGATCTTTACCATGAGCGGCGTGAGCGTCGATTCCGGCAGCTCGAACACGAATAGCGAACGTTCTGCGTGCGGCGTCTGGTGATGCAGGTGCGCGTACTTGGTATCCAGCACCCATTCGATCATGGGCCACGCCATCACCGGGAAACCCGGCATGAAGTGATGGTCGCCGACCGAAAAGCCGGGAATCTTGTTGTAGCCGTTCGGGATGATCGACGCGCCGCGCGGAAAGACACCCATGTTCAGGCGGTGCAGGTTCTCCGGCAAATTCAGATCGACCGGCTGCGGCGAACCGGCCGGGTGCATGTCGCGAATCCGTTCCCGAATCAGCTCGGCGGCCTCGGGATGCAGCTCGAGCGGCACGTCGAGCGCGGCGGCTGCGCATTGGCGCGTGTGGTCGTCGGGCGTGGCGCCGATGCCGCCTGTCGAGAACACGATATCGCCCGACGCGAACGAACGGCGCAGCGTCGCCGTGATGCGCTCGGGCTCGTCGCCGACGTATTCGGCCCACGCAAGCGACAGGCCGCGCGCCGTCAGAAGCTCGATGACTTTCTGCAGATGCTTGTCGGTGCGTCTGCCCGACAGGATTTCATCGCCGATGATGATGACGCCAAATGCCATAACCGCCTCGCGAGTAATGACGCGCGCCAGCCCTCAAGCCAGGCGCTCGCCGTGAACGTCGGCCTGCTCGGCCCGCAACCGCTGCAGCGCGCGCAAGCAGTAATAGCCGAACCATAACGCCGAAAACACCAGAATGAACGAGTAGATCCAAATTGTCGCCGCGGTGACGACCGGAAACAGCACGATGAGCCATACCGACGACGCCCACAAGAGTGTCGGCAGCGAGCTGAGCAGGCCGCTCGCGATGCCGATCATCAAGAGCGGCAAACGGTGGCGCCGCACGAGTTCGCGCCGCTCTTCGCGGCTCGCGTGCAGCGCGAGCGCGTCGTAGGTCATCACGCGGTAAGTGAGCCAGCCCCACAGGAGCGGCGGGATCAATGCGAAGAAAGGCGGAATCAGCCACAGCGGCAGCGTGATCACGAGCAGCACGAGACAAACCAGCGTCGTCGCGAGCGCGTGCACGAGGCTGCCGAACCAGCCTCCGCCGCGGCGCTGCTCCAGGCCCGCGAACTGCCGCGCTGACAAATAGCGGATCACGGCGGGCATCGACAGCATCGCGATCAGCAGCAGCACGCTCACGACGATCAGCGGAATGGCCACCGCAATCACGAGGAACGGCGCGATCACGGTGTGCAGCGCGGAGAAGCCGACCCAATCGAAGATCTTGTAGAGCGTGTTCGTCAGCGTCCAGCCGTCGAGCCGCGCGTGGGTCCAATTGACGAGCGTCTGCCACGAAAACCACAGGCCCACGCCCCAGACGACCGCGGCCACGGCAAACGGCACGAAGGTCAGGAAGAGCATGCGCGGGTGCAGCACACTCGCGAGCGCCCGGCCGAACGAGCGCAGCAAATCATTCATGCGAACCAGTACGAAAGTGGAGAAAAGGGAACGATCCGTGTTGCGCGGACAGAATAAACCAGTCTCAGCGCAACCGCTAAGAGTGGTTCATCCAGGTGCAGATGGGAAAGGCGAACGAAAGTTCGCCCAGACTTCGCGAAGATGAGGCCGCGGCGCCTCAAACCGCGGGCGCGCGCTTCTTCGGCGACAAACGCCGCGCGATGCGCACGAACGCGAGCCAGTGCTGCGACCAGAAACCT
>DATGHJ010000442.1:0-6978 GCA_035308085.1 Trinickia sp.
GAGGAATTCGGCTTGTGTCACAAGTCCGCTGATTTCGCGCTTGCCGGCGCCTGTGCCGCCGTCCGGCCCTGTGCCAATGCCTTCGAGTTCGATCGCGACGGTCATTTCACTGGCGATCAATGCATCGAGATCCAGGTTTGCGGTGGCATGGAGCGGGATGGTGCAGTCATCCAGAGTGCGCAGATCGATCGTGTACTCGTAGAGTTCGCTCAAGCACTCCGAGCCGGATAGCGCTTGGAATGAGAGTGCGGGCCGGTCAAGCAGGCACGGCATGGCCTCGCTAGTGATCGTGACGGTACGTCTTTTGCATAACGAACCAATAATCTCATTAGTTGCCATGGGCTCTCCCGGTTCAATTTTTGTATTTGAAAGGGTTGGAGCTTAACCGAGAGAGCGCCTAGGATGCTATGGGAGCTTTCTTAAGAGGCATTGAGGGTTGCAATGAACGTGCGCAATCATTACGCATGGTCAACGGACTTGACGCCTACTCGGTTTTGACACGCCGCGACTGGCCTCACTCCGGCATTCCCTTGCCGCGCGTCTCCGGCAAGAACCACGGAATCAAGATTCCGAGCACGTAGCACGAGCTCATGATCAGCGCTGCATGCGACACCCCGCCGAACGCCTTGATCATCGAGCCCGACAGAATCGGAAACACCCAAGCGATCAAACGCGCCGCGTTGAACACGAAGCTGATCGCCGTTGAGCGCACTGTCGGCGTGAACAGCTCGCACGGATAGATCGCCATCCACGCATACGCGCAGCCGAGCGTGAAGAATCCGTTGATCGGCGCGATGAGCAGCATCGCGCTCAGCGTGACCGTGTAGTGGTACGTGATGATCGTCGCAATGAGCGAGCCGGCGAACGTCAGGCAGAGGAACGCGCGCCGGCCGATCGAATCGACGATGAAGCCCGCCGCCAGATACGCGACGATCGCGCCCACGGTGTAGACGATCGAGATCCGCGAGCCCCACGCGACGGCGTCGGCGGCGCCCGTCGCTTTTGCCAACGAGACCGTGAACGTCGGCAGCCAGCTCGAAATGGCCCACCAGCCCGTGGTCGAAATGACCGACAGGAGCATCGTCAACAGCGTGCGGCGCAGCGCTTCGCGCTCGCTGAACAATTGCTTGAGCGTGAACGGGCGCTTGTCCGCGTTGCTTGCCTTAGCGGTAGCGCGGCCGCTTGCATCGGCGGTTGCGCTCCAGCGCTTCTCCTTGACGGCCTGTTGCCACTTCTCCGATTCGCTCAAGCCGCGCCGCAGATAGAGCACGAACAACGCAGGCAACGCGCCTGCGACGAACATCAGGCGCCATGTCTGAGCACCCAGCGGGTGCGTCGACGAAAGCGCATACCAGACGACGGCCGCGAGCAGCGTCCCCCAGCCGAATCCCGATTGCAGAAAGCCTGCGCCTTTGGCGCGAGCATGTTCGGGCCACGTTTCCGAAACGAGCGCGACACCCGTGCTCCATTCGCTGCCCATCGCGAGGCCCGTGAGAAAGCGCAGCGAGCACAGCACCAAGAACGAGCCGGAAAACGCGGTCAGCCCGGAGAACATCGCGTAGAGGAACACCGACCACAGCATCATGCGTTTGCGCCCGACATAGTCCGCGAGGATGCCGCCGACCAGACCGCCGACGCCCCAGCCGAGCAGCGTGATGCCGATCACCCCTCCCGCATAGACAGGCGTCGACAACGCTTGCGCCGGCGTGAGCACCGATTTGAGCATCGGCGCGAGCACGACGACGAGCGCGAGCGCTTCGAAGCCGTCGAAAATCCAACCGAGGAAGCTGCCGCGCAGCACGCGCCAGTGCGTGGGCGTGAGGCCGTCGTACCAATGCGCTTTGGGTGGCTGCGCGATGTGGGTTTCTTGCATGTTGTCGTCTCCTTTGTTGGCTGGCCCTTGCGAATTTTTATCGTCTGATTTTTGGGCGCTCGATTGGCTGGCGGTATATGTTGCGCTTAACCTCGCGGTTCTGCGGAAGCCGCGTCGCGTTGCAACGCCCGCTCGCGGATCGCCGCGAAATCCGGGGGCAGCGGATGCAGATCGAGCCGCCGCCCCGCCTTGACGATCTGGCTGGGCGTCTCGTGGCCGATCAGCGCCGGCAAGCGCTTCGATGTCGCGATCAGCGCGGCAAGATCGACGCCGGTGTCGTATCCCATGCATTCCAGCGCATGCACAATCTCTTCGCTGCAGACATTGCCGCTCGCACCCGGCGCATACGGACAGCCGCCGATTCCGCCGAGCGACGCGTCGAAGCGATTCGCGCCCGCGTCGATAGCGGCCAGCACGTTGGCGAGGCCCATGCCGCGCGTGTTGTGGAAATGCAGCGTCAATTCGGTGTTTGGCCAGTGCTCGATGAACATCGCCGTGAGCCGCGCAACTTGGCTCGGATAGGCCATGCCGGTCGTATCGCAAAGCGTGATGCCGCGGGCGCCCGCTTCTTCGATGAGGCGCCGCGACCACTGCAGCACGGTGGCCTCCGACACGTCACCCTGCATTGGGCAGCCGAATGCGCAAGACAGCGAGATGTTGACGGGCAGCTGCGCGTCGCGCGCGAGGCTCGCGACTTGCTTGAGCGCGCCGAACGACTGGTCTTGCGTCATGCGCAGGTTCGCGAGGTTGTGGCTTTCGCTCGCGGACATCACGAGGTTCAGCTCGTCCGCGCGCGCGTCGATCGCACGCTCGGCGCCGCGCACGTTAGGCACGAGCGCCGTATAGACGACGCCCGCTTTGCGCTCGATCCCGCGCATCACGATCTCGGCGTCGCGCAGCGCGGGGATCGCTTGCGGCGACACGAACGCCGTCACCTCGATCTTCGCCATGCCCGCATCCGACAGCGCGTTCACGAGCGCGATCTTGTCCTGCGTGCCGACGAACGCGCATTCGGCTTGCAGACCGTCGCGCGTGCCGACCTCTTGCATATGGATACGCCGGCGTTCTCCGTTCCAGACGTTCGTGCTCATGCAATCACTCCTTTTTCTCGCAGTTCGGCAATGCACGCGTCGGAAAGGCCGATTTCACGCAGCACTTCGTTAGTGTCGTCGCCGAGCTTCGGCGCCGACGAACGGATCGAGCCCGGCGTCGCCATCAGCTTCGGCACGATGCCCGGCACGTCGACTTCGTAGCCGTCGCGCGTGGTTTGCCGAACGATCATGTCGCGGGCGCGGTAGTGCGGGTCTTCGGCGATGTCCTTGGCCGTGTAGATCTTGCCGGCGGGCACGCCCGCGTCCGACAGCGCGGCGAGCACGTCCTTCACGGATCGTTCGACGCTCCAGCGCTCGATCGCCCGATCCAGTTCGTCGACGCGTTCGACGCGTCCCGCGTTGTTCGCGAGCGCCGGGTCGGCGGCGAGATCGGCGCGGTCGATCGCCGTCATCAAGCGCTTGAAGATGCTGTCGCCGTTGCCCGCGATCAGCACATAACCGTCGGCGCAGCGGTAGGCGTTGGACGGCGCGATGCCGGGCAGCGCACTGCCGGCCGCCTCGCGCACTGCGCCGAACGCGCTGTATTCGGGGATCAGGCTTTCCATGACGTTGAACACGGCTTCGTGAAGCGCGACGTCGATGACTTGCCCTTTGCCGCCGTTCGCGTCGCGGTGATAGAGCGCGGTGAGCACGCCGATCACGCCGTGCAGCGCGGCGAGCGTGTCGCCGATCGAGATGCCGCAACGCACGGGCACACGGCCGGGCTCGCCCGTCAGGTGCCGCAGTCCGCCCATCGCCTCGCCGATCGAGCCGAAACCCGGCAGGTCGCGATAGGGTCCGGTCTGACCGTAGCCGGAGATGCGCAGCATGACGAGCCGCGGGTTCAGCGCCGAAAGTTGCTCGTAGCTCATGCCCCAGCTTTCGAGCGTGCCGGGGCGGAAGTTTTCGATGAGGACGTCGGCCTCGGTGATCAGCCGGCGGGCGATGTCCTGCCCTTGCGCGCTGCGAAGATCGAGCGCGACCGAGCGCTTGTTGCGCGACTGGACTTGCCACCAGACCGAGGTGCCTTCCTTCATCAAGCGCCAGTTGCGCAGCGGATCGCCGGAGCTTGGCGGCTCGATCTTGATGACGTCGGCGCCGAAATCGCCGAGCGTCTTGCCGGCGAACGGGCCGGCGATCAACTGGCCCATTTCGATCACGCGCACGCCTTTGAGCGCGGCGGGCGACGCGGGGAAGGGGGATTGGCCGCTCATGATGATGTCTCCTTCGTGGACCGGAGCGCCGACTCGGGTCCCATGCAACGCTGGAATGGAGACGATTCTGCGCGCGAGCCCGCGCGCGCGGAATGCGGCAGTGGGAGAACCAGCTTTCGCGAAACGCGAAAGCTGCCGCGCGACGATCGAGACGCGGGTCAGGCCGCCTTCGTGGTATCCGGCGCAGCGCCGATCAGATGGTTGACGAGCAAGCGCGCGGGCTTGTGCAGCGCGCCGAGATCGCGCGCGCAAATGAGCAACTGGCGCTCGGCCCAATCCTCGGACAAGGCGATCTTGCGCAAGCCCATCGAGCGCACATGCGGACGCACGGCCGCATCCGGCAGCACCGCGATACCGAGTCCCGCGGCGACCATCAGGCACATCGCGTCGAAGCTGCGCACCTGGATGCGTAATTTCAGGCGCTTGCCGGACGCATCGGTGGCAAGTTGCAGACGCTTGGCGAGCGACGTATCGCGCGCGAGGCTGACGAAATCAAAGTCCAGCGCTTCATCGAAGGAAATCGACTGGCGGCGGGCCAAAGGGTGGGAGGTCGGCACGACCAGCACGAGTTGATCGCGGCGGTAGAAGGTGGTCTGTAAGCCGAGCGTCGGCATCTGGTCCGCGAGGATGCCGAAATCGGCCTGGCCGTCGACGACGGCCAGCGCCACCTGTTCGCTGTTCTGCTCTTCGAGCTCGATGCGGATTTCCGGATTCGCCGCCGTGAAAGCAGCGATTTCGGCCGGCAGGAATTGCGTGACCGCCGACGTGTTCGCCCACAGCCGCACCACGCCGACGACGCCCGCGGCGTAGTCGGAAAGATCGGCCGAAAGCTGGTCGACGTCGTTCAGGATGCGCTGGGCGTGGCGTTGCAGCGCGTCGCCTGCCGCCGTCAGCGTGATGCCTCGGGAATGGCGCTCAAACAGCTCGGTGCCGACGGCGGCTTCGAGATCGGCGATGCGCTTGCTCGCAGCCCCTACCGCGAGATGCGCAAGCTCGGCGCCTTTGCTGATGCTTCCGCTGCGCACGACGAGCGTAAAGAGCGAAAGCGAAACCAGGTCGAGGCGATGGAGATTCATGTCAGTACGCGCCGGGCGTGGAGATGCCACGATTATGGAGCACCCCGCCTCGTTCGCTCGCGGGCCGCTCAGGCGATGAAGTGCTCGACGGCCGGATACAGCGACAGCACCAGCAGGACCGCCATCGTGATGTTGAACGTGCGCAGCCGCTGCCGGTTCGACAGGAAGCGCCGCAGCGCGAGGCCGCCGGCCGCCCACAGGCTGATGCTCGGAAAGCCGATCACGATGAACACGGCCGCCATCAAGATCGCGTTGAAGCCGAAGTTGTCGGAGAGGTGCAGCGTGGTCGCGGCGGTGAGCACCATCATCCACGCCTTCGGGTTGATCCATTGGAATGCGACGGCTTCGAAGAACGTCATCGGACGCGGTTCGCCCTTTTTCACCTGCACTTGATCCGACGTGCCGATTTTCCAAGCGAGGTACAGCAGGTAGAGCACGCTCGCGGTTTCCATCACGGTGTACAGCACCGGGACCAGGCGGAACGCTTCGCCGAGGCCATAGCCGACCGACAGCATCAACACCGCCACCCCCGCGCTGATTCCGCAGATGTGCGGCAGCGTGCGGCGAAAGCCGAAGTTGACGCCCGAGGCGAGCAGCATCGCGTTATTGGGGCCGGGCGTGATCGTCGTGACGAGTGCGAACAGGATGCCAGCGGGCAGGGCGCTCAGGAGGTCGAGTGGCATGGTGAAAGATCCGGTCGATTACACAGTCGGACTAGTGTATCGAGCGAAGCCGGTACAGTACCGGTACAGATTGCTTGATGGTTTCCGGTACGGATGAGAGTCGATGCTCAGGTGCGTTCGGCGCCGCCTGTCTCTTCGCGAGTCCAAGCGCGCCCCGGCAGGCAGTCAGGTTGAGGACGCAGCGGCCGCCCTGCCGCGCAGCCAGTTCATTGCGGTGAAGAGCAATGTCGCGAACACGATCAGCACCGTCGCCACCGCAAGGATCGATGGATCGATCTGGTCGCGGATGCCGCTCCACATCTGACGCGGCACCGTGCGCTGCTCAGGGCCGCCGATGAACAGGATGACGATCACCTCGTCGAACGACGTGGCGAACGCGAATACGCTGCCCGTCGCGACAGCCGGCGCGATCAACGGCAGCGTGACGCGGCGGAACGTCGTCCACGGTTGCGCGCCAAGACCGGCGGCGGCGCGCAGCAGGCTCTGGTCGAACGACAGCAGCGAGGCGGTCACCGTAATCACGACGAACGGCGTGCCGAGCGCCGCATGCGCGAGCACCACGCCCGGATAGGAGTTCACGAGGCCGAGGGGCGAAAAGACGAGATAGAAGCCGGCCGCAACCACGACGATGGGGATGATCATCGGCGAAATCAGCAGCGGCATCACGATCGCGCGAAACGGGAACACCGGACGGCTCAGCCCGAGCGCTGCGAGCGTCCCAAGGCAGGTCGCGATCAGTGTCGCGACCGCGCCGATGCCGATGCTGTTCACGAATGCGAGCTGCCAATCGTGCGCACCGAAAGCCTGCGCGTACCACCGCAGCGAAACGCCGTCCATCGGATACGAAAAGAACGAGCCCGAATTGAACGACAGCGGCACGATTGCGAGGATCGGTGCGACGAGAAACAAGAAGATCAACGCGCAATGCACGCGCAGTCCCGTGGCTGCGATCCGCTCTGACAGCATTCGGTGACGTTGGGGTTGCATGCCGGCCTCCCTGCTAGCCGAATCGCAGCCGGTCGATCCCGACCAGCCGGTTGA
>DATGHJ010000443.1:0-4742 GCA_035308085.1 Trinickia sp.
GTGCGCGAGATGTGCGGTGACTTCCGGCCTGTCGAAGATTATCAGCGGACTCAGTGTGGACCGACACTGTCGTCCGGCCTGCAATGCAAGGCAATGCTCAGGCCAAAACCGGGGGACTTCTGCGTGTGCTGCTCGTATGGCACCAACAAGTTAGTCACGCCTCATTCGAGCTGCGCAAGGCTGGAATGTACTGGCTTATGTGTCGCACTTTCTCGTATTACGCGTCCGGACTGGCTGGAGCGCCTTGCCCAGCAAGGCTCGGTTTTTCGAGTTTTGCGTTCGTCTACAGTTGTCGGGTGCTGACGTAGCTGAGTTGACGTTGCTTTCCCGAGGGCGCCGGATAGATTCCGGCGCCCTTTTTGTTTGCTGCGGCAGCGAGCGTCAACCGCTCGTGCGGCGAATAACTACTACACTGGAATAAGCGGCGAACTCAGCCCAGCGGCTTTGCCGGGAATGGAATAACACGCCTCCGTGTTCGTTTACTCGTCGCGGCGGCACGCATCCGATCCACCGTCGACGCGGGCACTGCGTTGCTCCAAGCGCTCCTTCCCGGCTCCCCGAGTTGCCGCCTGCCCAGCGCGCCCACACCCCGTCGCCGCATTTCCCAAAGGACGCAAATCATGATCAAGACCTTGCTTTGCATCGCTGCCTGCGCGATCCCCGTCACCTCATTCGCCGAGGCGCCCAAAATGGCGAACGGCATGATGGTCGACAGCAGCGGCATGACGCTCTACATGTTCGACAAGGACACCGTGCCCGGAAAGAGCGCCTGCACGGGCGGTTGCGCATCGTTGTGGCCCGCGGCCACGGCCGATTCGTCCGATCAGGCGAGCGGCGACTGGAGTTTCGTTCCCACGGCCGAGGGCAAGAATCAATGGGCCTTTAAGGGGCACCCGCTTTATCGCTTCGCTAAAGACAAGCAGCCCGGCGAAATGAACGGGGACGGCTTCAAGGGCATGTGGCACGCCGTCAAACCTTGAATCCAGTACGCAGCAGTTGGAGCGTCGCGCAAGGCGCCGGATTGCGACCGGCGAACTCGATGAGCGCAGGCCGGATCGGCGCCGCTGCGCGACTCGCCCGCGCCCGCTTCGCACTGGGCAAACCGCCCGAGATGTATATTGACGAGGGCCCAATCAACCAGTGGTTCGAGCATGACCACATGGCTAGCCAACACAGTCCTCGTCATCCACGCGCTCCTCGCGCTCTTCATCGTGCTCGCCCTTCCCGCGATCTGGATCGGTGCGGCTGCCCGCTGGCAATGGGTCCGCGATCGCCGCTTTCGAGTCACGCATCTTTTCTTAATCTGCGTGGTTTCACTGCTGTCGGTACTCGGCATCGCCTGTCCGCTGACCGTGCTTGAAGACTGGCTGCGCCACGGCGCGATCGGAAGCGAGGGCTTCATCCAGCACTGGGTGAGTCGCCTGCTCTACTACGACTTGCCGATGTGGGTCTTCACGCTTGCCTACGTCTTCTTCGCCGCGCTGGTGCTGCTGACATGGCGTCTGATCCCGCCAAGGCGGCACGGAAAATCAGGACACTAATCGCGCGCGCTACTCAGCTTGCGTGCCGCTCGCCTCCATGAGCCGAGCGGCTGCGCGCTTTGCGCGTTCCGCTTCACGCGGCCTCTGCGTTTGACTGTAGAGCCGGCTCAGATTGTCGAGCGTGCGCGCCTCGTCTTGCCGGTAAGCGACTGGATCGACGCGCGACAACCCTTTGTAGAGCCCAAGCGCGTGCCGGTACGCGCCTTCCGCTTCGTGCGGTCGCTTGGTCCGGCTGAACAGGACGCCGAGGTTGTTGAAGGTGCGGGCTTCATCCGGCTGATAGGCGACCGGGTTGCCGCGCGCGAGCGAGCGGTAGATCTGCAAGGCATTCAAGTAAGCCTGCTGCGCTTCTTGCGGGCGGTCTTCGATTCGGTAGAGCACGCCGAGATTGCTGAGCGTGCGCGCCAGATCGGGGCGGTATTGCGCGGGCGTTTCGCGCGCGAGCTGCTGGCGGATCGCGACCGCTTCGAGATACGCGTGCTCGGCCTCGGGCAATCGCTGCATGCCGCTATAGAGATTGCCGAGGTTGTTGAGCGTGCGCGCCAGCGCCGGACGATAAGCGGCGGGATTCTCGCGCACCAGTTGGCGCTGGATGTCGAGCGACTCGCGATACGCTTGTTCGGCGTCGCTCGCACGCTGAGTCGCGTCGAAGAGGATGCCCAGGTCGTTCAGCGTGTTCGCGACATCGGGCTCGTATGTGCCGGGATCGCGCGCCGCGAGTGCGCGATCGAGCTTCAATGCTTCGCCGTACGCGTCCGCTGCATCCTTCAAGTGCTGCGTATCGCGATAGAGGATGCCAAGATTGTCGAAGGTTTCGGCGACGGCCGGTCCGTACGTTTCCGGATTGGCATGCGCGAGGCTCCAATAGGCTTCGAGCGTGTGCAGGTAGGCGCCTTCCGCTTGCTCGGGCTCTTTCAAGTCGACATAGAGATGGCCGAGCTTGTCGAGCGTACGTGCGATCTGCGGTTGCCATTGCGCGGAGTTGTCTTCGGCGAGCGATTGCTCGCGCAACAGCAGCGCGCGAAAAACCGTCTCCGCGAGTTCAAACTGCTGCAATGCACGAAGCGTGTCGCCGTACGCGGCCATGATCTCCGTGTCGTCGGGCTGCAGGACGTAGGCGAGCTGCAGATACTTGAGCGCGTTTTGCGGGGCAAAGCGCAGCAGCTCGATGACGGCCGCTTCGTATAAACGGCCGGCGTGCATCTCCTCGGACCCTTGCTTGTCGGCGAGCAGCGCCTCGAGCACGCTCGAGGCGCGCGCGAGGTCGATCTGTTCGATGGCGTCGTCGACCTGCAATTCGCGAGGGTCGGGGCTGCGGGTGATCGTCGTTCTGCGCAGCAGTTCGCGATAGCGCTCGTCCCACAGCCGAGCCTTGGCGACGAGATCCGTTTCCGAAGGCAGCCCGCGCTTGGCGGCGAGGCTTTCGATCAGGGGTTCGACGTTGGCGAAGATCGCTTCCGTCGAACCTTCTTTGCGGTTCGCTTGCGCCTGCGCGGCGAGCAGCATCTCGTTGACAGCCTTCGCAAGCGATACCCGTTGAGCGCTCGACAGGCCGCCGGCGGACGCGATTCGATTCAACGCTGATGTCAGGCGCTTGAGTGTCGCGGCAGGCGCGCCGCAGTCGGTATGCACCTCGAAACCGGGCGCGACGTGTGCCTCGGAAAGCGCAGGCGTGCACGCGCTTGCGGCCGCGGCGGCGCGACAGTCGTCGCAATCCCATGCGATAGCGACGACTGCCAAAACCGACAAAATCACGCGCGTCATCATTTCGCCACGCTCGCAGTTTCGCTTCAAACCGGGCTTGCTTCACGCTTTCCGGCTTGCCGATTCCGCGCGCAAAGAACGTCGTTGGAACACTCCACAGCGTACCGCTTTCGTCAGTCGATTTGAAACGCGCGCGTCATTCGTATGTTCAGTAACGAACTTAGCCGCCGGGCGTTTCATTGATCTTTCCTCAGAAGTGACACATATTGATTCGTACAAATACGCTCGCCCGACTGCGCGTTCGATTCGCAATACCAATGACGAACGTAAGCACTGCTCCGGATCGAGATCAGTCAGACCACTTGCACGCCTTCTCGCAGCGTGCCACGAGTGAGGCATCCGGCGATGCAGACAGAAGCGATGTCCAGCACTGCGGTTCCCATGCCATGCAGTCATTGTGGCGCAGCGTTGCCCGAGCACATCGCTGTTTGTCCGCAATGCGGGGCGAACGTGCTGCTCGAAGTGCTTCCGGCCGCCGAACTGGTGCCGCCTCCCACGCTATTGCCCGCGCGCATCCTGCGTCCGAACCCGACCACGATTGATCAAGCGGGAACCATGCTGACGGCGGCGCCCCGTCCTGCGCAGAACGATTTGAACGGCGCCAGGCGTTGGGGCATGAGTCGTGGCGCCGCGATCCTGTTGTTCGGTTTTGCCATTGCGTTTGGGACGTACGTGTCGATTACGCAGCGGGATGTGGCGCTCGTGAAGTGGCGAAAGGTGCTTTATCACAATGAGTCACCTGCTCTGCCGCCTGGCATCGGTAACAATCTGCCGGCGCCGCCCACTGCGGTGCCGCTTGTGGCGCTGGTCGAACGCGAGATCGAGAACACACGGGCTGAAGACGCGAGGGATGCGCAGATCGCCCAAAATGATCTGACCAAAGAAAGCCCGGCCGCAGCGCGAAAACCGGCGGCCGTGGCGGTGCAGAAGCCAGCCGCAGCGCCGGCGCCGGTCGCGTCGCCGCCGCATTCCACGAAGCCGAAAGCGCCTGTCGTCGTAAGCGTCGCGCCAAGCCGCGAGCACGCGAACGAACCGCGCAATGCCGAAACGGTGGTCTCGAAGCCGGTGGAAAAGACGCTGCCCAAGGCGCCGGACAAACCGCAGGTGGTGACTGCGGCGAAGCCGGCCGCACGGCCGGTCGTCAAGGCTGAGGCGACTCAGGCGCAGCCGCGCCCGTCCGTGCCAGCCGAACAGCGTGGCGACGCGATCCAGCGCGCGGCGCAAGCCTGCGACAAGCAGGATGGGACGGGCTGTATCCGTCGCCAGTTGACGAAGACGGAGAACATCGACCGCGTCGAAAAAGCTGAACAAAGCGCGGTGCTCGAGGCGAGCAGCGCCGAACCGAAAGCCGCGGTGCGCGAACGCCTGACGCGTGAGCCCGTTCGCGCGGCCGCGCCCGCTTCCGCACCGGCGCTTCATGCGGCTGCACCGGCTTCC
>DATGHJ010000444.1:0-3441 GCA_035308085.1 Trinickia sp.
GGTGCTGCCTGAGCGGCGCCCATGCCGGCGAGCCCCCCGGACAGAGCCAATACGAGAGTGAAGACGATGCGGGTGGTTTTGAGTCTGGGACTGGGGCGTGTCATGCACTTGCCTCGCGCCGATGTGACGTTGTCGGGATGAAGTTCCGAAAGTGTCACGACTCTATCAATGCGAATTCGTATTGCCTTTAGGACGACTCTTAAATTCGGTGAGTTATCTCAGGCGTGAATCACGCCATCCATGAAGTCCGAGATGACGCAATTTACATGCATATCGCTTGCTACGCACGCAAGGAAATGAGAGCGCTGCGCGCGAGAAGACCCGGCGCCGTGGGCGGCCGGGGTCGCGGGGGCCGCCGGCGCTCACCGGCGCGCCAGCAAACTCCCGCCGTAGACTACTGCTGCGAGCGCGGTGATCCAGAAGCTCGTCGGCCAGTCGGTGTAGAACGCGAGCGTGACGCCGAGCCAAGCTTGCACGAGCGCGAAGAGGGCCGCGAGCACGAGGCCGGCCGAGAGCCGCGTCGACAGATTTTGCGCCGCTGCCGCCGGGCCCACCATCAGCGTGAACACGAGCAGCACGCCGACGATCTGCGTGCAGGCCGCCACGGTCAGCGCGGCAATGGTGAGGAACAGCACCGATACCAGGCGCAGCGACACGCCCTTTGCCTCGGCCAATTCGGGTTGCAGCGAGGCGAACAGCAGCGGCCGCATGATCGCACCGAGCGCGATCAGGCTGACGGCGCCGATGCCTGCCAGCACCGCGAGCGTCTCCGGATTCACGCCGAGCACGTTGCCGAACAGGAGCGCGGTGACCTGCGTGGCGTACGCAGTGAAGAAGTGCAGGAACAGCAGCCCGAAACCGAGCGACAGAGACAGGATCACGCCGATCGCCACGTCGCGCCCTGCGAGCTTTTCGCCGAGCGCGCCCATGCCGACCCCGGCCGCGACCGTGAAGCCGATCATCCCCCAGATCGGCGAGATGCCGATCAGCACCGCGCCCGTCGCTCCCGTGAAGCCGACGTGTGACAGCGCGTGTCCCGCGAACGTCTGCCCGCGCATCACGAGAAAGTAGCCGACGATGCCCGCCAGCACCGCGACGATCCCCGACGCGGCGAACGCGGTGATCATGAAATCGTATTCAAACATCGTGCGTGTGTCCGTCGCGAGAGGCGTGTGCGGTGTTCGCCGCATGCTGGTGGCCGTGAGCGTGATCATGCCCGTGGTCGTGCGCATGCGCGTGATCGTCTTCATGCTCGTGATCGTGCTTTTCGACCTCGACGTCGCCCGACATCACGAAGATGCGGCCGTTCACGCGCATCACGTCGATCGGCGAGCCATAGAGACGCGAGAGCACCGGCTTCGTGATGACTTCGTCGACCGTGCCGAGCGCCGCGACGCCGCTGCCGAGATACAGCACGCGGTCGAGCGCGTTCAAGAGCGGATTGAGTTCATGTGCCGAGAACAGCACGGTGATGCCGAGCTCGCGCTGCACGTTGCGCACGAGCTCCACGACGCCGCGCTGGTGATTGGGATCGAGGCTGATGAGCGGCTCGTCGAGCAGGAGCAGCCGCGGCTCGCCGAGCAGGCACTGCGCGAGCAGCAAGCGCTGGCGCTCGCCGCCCGACAGCTCCGACAAGGGCCGCTCGGCAAGCGAGCGTCCGCCGACGAGATCGAGCACGCGCTCGACGTTCGCGCGCGTCGCGGCATCGGCATGCGGGAGCCCCCAGCGATGGCCGTCTGCAGCCATCGCGACGAAATCGCGGCCGCGCACGCGGCGGCCGGCTAGCGCGCTGCGCGTCTGCGGCATGTATCCGATCGCCGGATTGCCGCGCGCGACGGGGGCGCCCGCCACGCGGATCGTGCCGCTGGCCGCGGGCACGAGGCCGAGCACGGCGCGCATCAGCGTTGTCTTGCCCGCGCCGTTCGGCCCGAGCACGCCGATGAATTCGCCTTGGTTCACCGTGAGGGTGGTCTCGGTGAGGATCGTGCGTCCGCCGAGTTCGAGCGTCACGCGCTCGAGTTCGAGCGCGTGACGCCGCTTGCCGCCTGCCAAGCTCATTGACTCTTCCCTTCAAGCGCCGCGGACAGCGCGTCGAGTTGCGAGACCATCCATTTCTGGAAGTCCTTGCCCGCAGGTTCGGTTTCCGTGACGCTCATCGTCGGCACGCCTGAATCGTGGGCGAGCTTGAGCATGCGCTTCGTGAGCGCTTCGGTCGCCTGGCTGTTGTAGATCAAGACGCGCACTTGCTTTTCGCGCAAGTCTTTCTCGAACGCGGCAATGTCGGACGCGCTCGGTTCGGTGTCGTTCATCACCGCGAGCTGGAACTTCGGATTGCGCATCGCGAGGCCGATCGCGTCGGCCATATAGCCGAACACCGGCTCGGTCGCCGTGACCGGGACGCCCGTGTAACGCGCGCGCAGCGCGGCGACCTTCGCATCGATCGGCTTCAGCGAGTCGAGGAACTTCGCGAGGTTGGCGTCGTAATCGGCCTTGTGCGCCGGATCGGCCGCGACGAGCGCGGCGTTCACCGCGCGCGCGACGGCCGGCATCGTCGCCGGGTCGTACCAGAGGTGCGGGTTGTCGCCGGCCTTCTTGCCGACTAGATCAGCCGCGACGATCACCGTTCGCTTCGCGTTCTTCGATGCGCCGAGCAGCTTCTGCATCCACGGGTCGTAGTCGGCGCCGTTGTAGACGACGAAAGTGGCGTGCTGCAGCGCGCGAGCCGTTTTCGGGCTCGCTTCGAAGAGGTGCGGGTCTTGATCCGGATTGCTCAGAATGCTCGTGACGTCGACATGATCGCCGCCCAACTGATGCACGACGTCGCCATAGAAGTTTTCCGCCGCGACGACGGGAATCTTCGCGTTTTGCGCGAACGCGGCATGGCTGACCATGAGCGCCGCGGCGCCGGCCGCAACGAATGTCGACAATTTCAGCGCGTGACGTGCGAGGGCCTGCATCGATCCAGTGGCATTCATTCTTCGTGTTCCTTATCTGGGTTGTGATCTCTGGTCTTGCATTCGCCGCACAAACCGGTGAGTTCGACCACTTGCTTGTGCACTTCGAAACCATGCGCGGGCGGCGTCGCCGACAGCCGTTCGGCAAGTTCCTCGCCCGGAATTTCGACGGTGTCCCCGCAGCGCTCGCAGATCAGGAACTGGCTCTGATGCGGCTTGCCGATTTCGCAGCAGGCGACGAACGCGTTTTTCGATTCGATCCGGTGCACGAAGCTGTTCTCGACCAGAAACTCGAGCGCGCGGTAGACGGTGGTGGGCGGCACGCGGCCGCGCTGCGGCTCGAGCGCGGCGAGCAGGTCATAGGCGCCGATCGGCCGCGCGGCCGCGACGATCAGCTCGTAGACCTGGCGGCGCAGCGGCGTGAGCGTCAAGTCGTGCTCGACGGCGAACGCGTCGGCGCGCGCGAGGCGTTCGGCGAGAGAGTGGG
>DATGHJ010000445.1:0-3015 GCA_035308085.1 Trinickia sp.
GCGGCCGGCCTTTGGCCAGCAGCTTGAGCTCGTCGAGTTCGTGGGTATAGCCGCGCAGCGTATGCGCCGACAGCCGTCGCTCATGCTCGAGGCTCGAGAGGTAGGCGGCAATCGGGTCGTTGTCGGCCACGGTCACTGGCGGGTTCCGGATCGATGAGGGTGCGGATCAAGTCAAACGTGCGCGTCAGCGGGCGAGCAGACGGCTCAGCGCTGCGCTTGCGAGCCCGCCGATTTGTGCGAGGAAATCGGTCGACATGCCTTCGTGGAAACGGCGTGGGTCCGGCGAGCCCATCACGAGGAGGCCGAAGGCGGCCCCGCCGAAGGTCGCACCTTCGTCGCTCGCGCGCGGATCGCGCAGCGCGACGAGCGCGACCGATTGCGTCGCGGCGCTTTCGGCTGCGGCGGGGTCGGCGGCCGAATCGCTCGCCGCGCTCGTGGCCGTCGCGGCGGATTCGCCCGAAATCAGCCACTGCGCGGCTTCAAAACCGGTGTTTGCGCCGCAATAAGGCGCTGCGAGGCTGTTCGCGAAGATCCGCACTTCCTCGCCGACGTGGCGCGCGAAGTCCGCCTCGCGGTACGGCTCGGCCAGATCCCAGACGCGCAGCGCCGCTTGCGGCACGTCGAACACTTCGGTGAGCCCTTGCGAGACGGCGCGCGGCAGCGCGTACGCGTCGCGCTCGGCCATCACGCGCATCGTCCAGCGGTTGAACTTCGCCGCGATGCTGTCGTTCTCGTGCCCGTAGCGCAAGAGCTCGGCGAGACGCCGCTCGAGATGCTTGTTTTTCTCGCGCAGCATTTCCATTTGCCGCTCCTGGAGCGACACCGCGGCCTTGCCGTGCGGGTTCGCAAGCCGGATCGTGGCGAGCAGCTCGGCGTGCTCGTCGAAGAATCCGGGGGTGGCGAGCAGGTATTCAGCGACTTCGCGATCGTTCATGGTCTCGGCAATAAGGAATGCGCAGGGAATCGGTTGAATGGGTCGATTGGCCAGATCAGTCCGCGATCTCGATCTCGCCTTCGAAGACGGTCGCGGCCGGACCCGCCATCGTGAGCGGGGCGGCTTCGTCGCGCGCGCCGTTCCAGGCGATGGTCAGCACGCCGCCGTGCGTGTGCACGGTGACGGGCGAATCGAGCAGCCCGCGGCGGATGCCCGCGGCCACTGCCGCGCACGCGCCCGTGCCGCAGGCGAGTGTTTCGCCGGCGCCGCGCTCGAACACGCGCAGCTTGATTTCGCTGCGTGACACGATTTCCATGAAGCCGGCGTTGACGCGCTGCGGGAAGCGCGGGTGATGCTCGAGCGCAGGGCCGACCTGGCCGACCGGATATTGCTCGACGTCATCGACGACCTGCACCGCATGCGGATTGCCCATCGAGACGACCGAGATCCAGTGCATGCTGCCATTCGGGCCATCGACGCCGGTCAACTGAAGGGGCCAGAGCGTATCGGCGCCTTCGCGGCGGCCTTCGAGGGCGCTCGCGTCGAACGGCACGCGCGCCGGTTCGAACACCGGCTGCCCCATATCGACGACGACCTGGCCGTTCTCCTGCATCGTCAGCGTGATGACGCCGTTTTGCACCTGCACGCGCACGCTCTTCTTATCGGTGAGGCGCGTGTCGCGCACGAACTTGACGAAGCAGCGCGCGCCGTTGCCGCAATGCTCGACTTCGCCGCCGTCGCAATTGAAGATCCGATATTTGAAATCGACGCCGTCGATCGTGGGCTGCTCGACGAGCAGCAGCTGATCGGCGCCGACACCAAAATGCCGGTTCGCGAGCGCGCGCACCTGGGCGCTCGTCAGTGCGAGCGGACGGGTGTAGCCGTCGAGCACGACGAAGTCGTTGCCCGCGCCATGCATTTTGGTGAATTTGAGCTTCATGGGCGCTATTGTAAGTGACTCGGCTTGCGGCGTCGGCGCCTAAAAAGGGTGTTCAGGGCCTGTTGTCGGCGCGCTCAGGCCCCGGGCCAATATCAATAGACGCTCGGTTCGCCCTCAGGGCGAGTCTTGAAGCGCTTGTGTACCCAGTAGTACTGCTCGACGATGCGCGGGATCTGCTCTTCGAGAAAGGCGTTCATGCGGCGTGCGTCGATATCGTCGTCGCCGCTCGGGTAGTTGTCCCACGGCTTGAACACCTTGAGACGGTAGCCCTTGTAATTCGGCAGCACCTCGCCGATGAACGGCAGGACCTGTGCATGGCCCACCTTCGCGAACCGGCCGACGGCAGTCAGCGTGCAGGTGGGAATCCCGAAGAACGGCACGAACGTGGAGTTGCGCACGCCATAGTCCATATCCGCGCCGAGCATGACCGGCTTGCGCTGTTTCAGCCAGCGCAGCACGACGCGCGCGCTGTCGGCGCGGCTCGCCATGTCCGCGCCGAAGCGGCCGCGCGCCTGCTTGGCGATTTCATCGAGCTCCCGATTCTTCATCGGCTGATAGAGCGCGCCGCACCGGCGCTGCAGCGCGTGATTGATGAAGACCGAACCGGCCTCGATGCCGACGAAGTGGAGGCCGAGCAGCAGCGTGGGCGGCATGTCGGGATCGGTCAGGTCGACTTCGCTATCGACCTGCACCAGCTTCTCGAGCTTCTTCAAGGAGCCGAACCACTGGACGCTGCGCTCGACGTAGCTGCGAATCGCATGCCGGAAGTGCTTTTGCGCGATGTCTGCGCGCTTTTCGTCGCTCCACTCGGGAAAGCACAACTTGAGGTTGATATGGACGATGCGCCGGCGCCGGCTGGGGACTTGGTAGAGCAGCCAGCCGAGCCCGTCGCCCAGGCGGGCGACGAGACCATACGGGAGGATGGCGAGAAACTTGAGCAGCGCGATGCCCAGCCTGCCCCCGAGCCGGCCTAGCATGCCGCTGCCCCGCCGGCGGCCGGACGGCGCGCGCGAGGCGTGTGTGGAAGAAGAGACACCGAAACGAAATGTGGATACCGCACGCGTGCACACCCTGTGACAATTCTCAGAAGACGCTATAATACGGGCTTCGCCGAGTTAATAGACAACTTGCGGGGCGAAGC
>DATGHJ010000446.1:0-2146 GCA_035308085.1 Trinickia sp.
CCGCCGCGCGCCGCAAGCTGGGCTTCAAATAGGACAGGGCGCATCGACGGCAGCGGCAGTCCTGCCGAAGCGCCGATAAACAAAAAGGCCGGTTCAATTCGAACCGGCCTTTTCTTCGAACCTTTAGCGCCGCACACGAGCCCAGGGTTCAGGCATCAGACCTGCGCACCCGCGTTGGGATCGTTCGGATCGTGCTGGGTCTTCTTTTCCTTGAGCAGATCTTCGCGCTTCACGCCGAGCCACATCGCCAGCGCGGCCGCCACGAACACCGAAGAGTAGATGCCGAAGCAGATGCCGACCGTCAGCGCCAGTGCGAAGTAGTGCAGCGTCGGGCCGCCGAAGAAGAACATCGACAGCACCATCATCTGCGTGCTGCCGTGCGTGATGATGGTGCGCGAAATCGTGCTCGTGATCGCGTGGTTGATGACTTCGATCACCGACATCTTGCGTTCGCGTCGGAACGTTTCGCGAATCCGGTCGAAGATCACGACCGATTCGTTCACCGAATAGCCGAGCACCGCGAGCACGGCCGCGAGCACCGACAGCGAGAACTCCCACTGGAAGTACGCGAAGAAGCCGAGAATGATCACGACGTCGTGCAAGTTCGCGATGATGCCGGCGACTGCGTACTTCCATTCGAAGCGGAACGACAGGTAGATGACGATACCGATCACGACGCACGCGAGCGCGAGCAGGCCATCGGTGGCGAGTTCCTTGCCGACCTGCGGACCGACGAATTCGACGCGCTGCAGCTGCACCTGCGCGTTCTGCGCCTTCAACCCCGCCATCACCTGATCGCTTTGCTGCGAGGACGTGAGGCCGGCTTTCAGCGGCAGGCGGATCAGCACGTCGCGCGACGTGCCGAAGTTCTGCACGAGCGCGTCGGGGTAGCCGAGCTTGCCGAGCGCATCGCGTACCGGCTCGAGCTTCGCGGCCTCCGGATACTGCACCTCGACGACGGTGCCCCCCGTGAACTCCACCGAAAGATGCAGGCCGCGATGCAGCAGGAAAAACACTGCGGCAATGAACGTCAGGAACGAGATCGCGTTGAAGATCAACGCGCGCTGCATGAACGGAATGTCTTTGTGGATGCGGAAAAATTCCATGTTCTTCTCCGGAACTCAGCGGGACGAATCCGGCTTCTTGGGCGAAACGGTGGGTTGGCCCGGTTGCGAACGGCGGCGCAACGCCGGCTTGCCTGCGCGCGCCTGTGCCGTTGCCTTCGGCTTGCCCGCGGCGGCCACGGCGCGTCCCGTGTCGGTGGCGCTATCGACTGCGCTGCCCGCACCCAGATAGGTGCCGGTTTCGACGCTGGCCGGCTTCCACACCTGGCCGATCGCGAGCGTCTTCAGCTTCTTCTTGCCGCCGTACCAAAGATTCACGAGACCGCGCGAGAAGAACACCGCCGAGAACATCGACGTCAGAATGCCGATGCAGTGCACGATCGCGAAGCCGCGCACGGGGCCGGAGCCGAAGGCAAGCAGCGCGAGACCGGCGATCAGCGTCGTCACGTTCGAGTCGAGAATCGTCGCCCAGGCGTGCGCGTAGCCGTTCTGGATCGCGAGCTGCGGCGACGCGCCGTTACGCAGTTCTTCGCGCACGCGCTCGTTGATCAGCACGTTCGCGTCGATCGCCATACCGAGCGCCAGCGCGATTGCGGCGATACCCGGCAAGGTGGGCGTGGCCTGCAACATGGACAGCACGGCGATCAGCAGCAGCAGGTTGACCGACAGGCCGATCATCGAGATCACGCCGAACAGCATGTAGTACGCGATCATGAAGACAGCGATCGCTACAAAGCCCCAGACCACCGAGTGGAAGCCCTTCTTGATGTTGTCCGCGCCGAGGCTCGGGCCGATCGTGCGTTCTTCGATGATGTCCATCGGAGCCGCGAGCGAACCGGCGCGCAACAGCAGCGCGAGGTCGGCGGCGCCTTGTGGCGTGGCCTGGCCGGTGATCTGGAAGCGGTCGCCCAGTTCCGACTGGATGGTCGCCACCGTCAGCACTTCGCCCTTGCCCTTTTCGAACAGCACCATCGCCATCGGCTTGCCGATGTTGTCACGCGAGACGCTGCGCACCGCGCGGCCACCCGCCGAATCCAGACGGATGTTGACCGACGGACGCTGATGTTCGTCGAAACCTGCCG
>DATGHJ010000447.1:0-9571 GCA_035308085.1 Trinickia sp.
AATAAGAACCGTTCTCATTATACCGATTGATCGGTCCCGACGCATCCTAAATGTAAGGTTGAAAGTCGCGAATAACCCTGCTGACCGACAGCGTCGTCAATGTTGCTCGAAGCGTTCATAACGCTTGTCGGTATAGCGCTCCTCGCCCGCGAGTTCGGTCACGCGGGCGGCCGGCGGCCCGCGGCGCATCCATTCGAGCATCAGGTCGACCTGATTGGCCGGACCTTGCAGCATCGCTTCGACCGAACCGTCGTCGAGATTCGCGACCCAGCCGGTGATGCCGAGCGAATGCGCTTCGCGCACCGTTGCGTGCCGAAAACCCACACCCTGAACAATACCGCGCACGCGGACATAATAAGTTTCAATTCTTGTGTTTAAATCGGGCCCAGTCATACCCGCATCTCCTACGTATCCATTCCGCCCGCATTTTAGTCGTGCCGCAGCGACCGTGCCGGTGGGTGAAATAAAGCGAACGGCGCGATCAATAACGGGGCGCCGTTGAAACAATCAGAGCGATCAATACAACGAAAGCAGCCGCATCAAACCAATCAAGAAAGACGCAAGCGTAAAAGCAAAAGTAATTTCCGCTAGAACTTAAGTAAATCAGAGCGGCGGTCGTAAACAGTTTACGCATCTTGTTATCGATCGCGCGGGGGGACTTCACGGTGGCTGCACAAGACCACGCGGCAGGTGTCAACCGCATTCAGATGGTCAAAAGCTGGTTCGACGAACACAACACGACCATTCTGACGGTCGCGTTGTGCGCCATTGCCGTCGGCATGGTCGCGTTTGCCGCAAGCCAGATCTTCGCCGCGCGCGAAGTCGCGGACGCGCAGTTGACGCAGGTGCTGCACGTGCGCGACGACGTCGAGGGGCTCGAATCGCTTTATGCGGAAGCGGATGCCGATTTTCTGCGGTTGCTCGACAACCCCTCGTCGCACGCCGTGCCGTGGACAGTCGAGCGGCTCCAGCGCGCCACACGCTATTTCAGCAATCTATCCGACGCTTTCGCAAAAGACCCGCAACGCGCGCGCGAAATCGACGCGCTGCGCGAAGCAACCAACGAATGGCAACGCCAGCTCGCCCAGACGACGCTCACGGCGCGCACCCAAGGCGACACCGTCTCCTTCGAGCGGCGGGCGCTTGGCGAAGTCAATGAAACGCGGCACCGCCTCGCCGTCGGCGTCGCCTCGCTCGACCCGGCAAGCCAACTCTCCACCAGCGCCCGCGCGAGTCTTTCCGCGCGCCGCCTCGCCTCGGAGCGCATCGCGTTCGCGGCGGCGGCCGCAGCGGCGTTCGTGCTGCTCGTCTATGGCTTTCTTGCGAATCACCGTCTAGGGCTCGAGCGCGCGCGCGTGCGCATCGCCGCCGAGGAAGGCGAGGCGCGCTTTCGCGAGTATTTCGAAGAGCATCCGCTGCCGATGCTGATCTACGACGTCGACACGGCGACGATCGCGGCCGCCAACGATGCCGCCGTACGCCTCTACGGCTATTCGCGCGCCGAATTCGAGAGCCTCGGCATCGCCAAGCTGCGACCCACCGGGGACGCGGACGAATTCCTCGCGCGCTTCGCGACATTCACGACGACGCCTGGCGCGGTCAGCGGCACGACCGGCGTGTGCTGCCACGTGAAGAAGAACGGCACGCGCTTTTTCGTCGAACCGACCTTCCACTTTCTCAATCACAGGAATCGCCGCGCGTGCTTCGTCGTCGCGGTCGACGTCACCGAAAAGGAACAGGCCAAGGAGGCGCTCCAGCAATCGAAGCAGATGCTCGAAGCGGTGATCGACAGCGTGCCGCAACGCATCTTCTGGAAGGACACGCGCTCTCACTACCTCGGCTGCAACCGCGCTTTCGCGGACGACGTCGGCATCGCCGACGCCTCGAAGATCACCGGTCTCACCGACTACGATCTGCCCTGGCACAACTTCGCGTCGGTAGCGCGCATGCGCGACAGCGAAGTGATCGCGAGCGGCAAGCCGTTGAATGCGTACGAAGAGTTCGCGCCGGCGGCGGGCGGCAACTGGCGCTGGTTTCGAAAGACCAAGGTGCCGCTCAAGAACGCGCGCGACGATGTCATTGGCCTGCTCGCGACTTACGAAGACATCACCGAGCGCAAGGACGCCGAACTGGCGCTGCGCCTGCGCAGCCGCGCGCTCGACGCGATCGTCAACGCCGTGCTGATCACGCGCGCGACCGACAAGGGCAATCTGATCGAATACGCGAACCCCGCGTTCGAGCGCATCACGGGTTACCGGACCGATACGGTCATCGGCTCCGATTGCCGCTTCCTGCAAGGCGACGATCGCGACCAGCCGGGCATCGAATCGATCCGCCGCGCGCTCGCCGCCGAGAGCGAAGTGACGACGCTCGTGCGCAATTACCGGCGCGACGGCACGCTGTTCTGGAATCAGCTCTATATCGCGCCGGTGCGCGACGAAAACGGACAGGTCACGCATCACATCAGCGTCGTCAACGACGTCACCGAACTCGTGCAATCGCGCGACATGCTGCTCCATCAGGCGAATTTCGATTCGCTTACCGCGCTGCCGAGCCGCTCGCTATTGAACGAGCGGCTCGATCACGCGATCAAGCACGGCAGCGTGCGCGGCACGCGCGTGTCGTTGATCTTCATGGACGTCGATCATTTCAAGGACGTCAACGACAGTCTCGGCCACGGCATCGGCGACCGGCTGCTGCGCGAGATCGCGCAACGCCTGGCCGATTGCGTCGGCACGTCGGATACCGTGGCACGCTACGGCGGCGACGAGTTCGCGATGGTGATCGTCGAGCAAGAAGAGACCGACCGCCTGACCGACGTGCTCGCGCGCGTCTCGCACGCGTTCTCGCGGCCGGTGTGGATCGACGACTCCGAGTTCTACGTCGAGACGAGTGTCGGCATCGCGAGCTTCCCGTCCGACGGAGCCGATGGCGAAACGCTGTTGCGCCGCGCGGACCTCGCGATGTACCGCGCGAAATCGAATGGCCGCAACGCGGTGCTCCGGTTCGAGCCGGAACTCGGACGCATCGCCGACGAACGGCTCGCGCTGTCGCGCCGTATGCGCGCCGCGCTCGCGAACGGCGAATTCCGGCTCGACTATCAGCCGCAAGTCGATTTGCAATCGAACCGCGTGACGGGCGTCGAAGCGCTCTTGCGCTGGCGCGATTCGGAGCTCGGTCCCGTCAGCCCCGCCACCTTCATTCCCATCGCCGAGGAAAACGGCCTGATCGTGCCGATCGGCGAATGGGTGATGCAGCAGGCGTGCTACCAGGCGCAAGCTTGGCAGTCGACGCTGCCGGGGTTGCGGATGTCGGTGAACATCTCGCCGCGGCAATTCGCGCGCGGCGACATCCTGCGCGTGATCGAGCGCGCGCTGACGCGTGCGGACTTGTCGCCGTCGCTGCTCGAAGTCGAGATCACCGAGGGCGCGCTGATGGCCTACGGGTCGATCGAAATGCTGCGCGCGATACGCGCGACCGGCGCCGATATCGCAATCGACGATTTCGGCACCGGCTACTCGAGCCTTTCCTATATCCGCACGTTCCACGCGGACCGCCTGAAGCTCGACATGTCGTTCGTGCGCGGCATCGGCGTGCACCGCGAGGACGAGGTGATCACGCGCGCGATTCTGTCGCTCGGCCGCGCGCTTGGCTTCAAAGTCGTCGCCGAAGGCGTCGAGACCGACGACCAGCTCGCGTTCCTGCGCCGCCACGGATGCAGCTTCGTGCAGGGCTACCGGTTCGCGCGGCCGATGCTCGCCGCGGATGCGCACGCGTTCATCCAGCGCTTCAATGAGGGGGTGGCGGAATACAGTTGATTGTCCCGCTGTATTCGTATGTCTTCTGTTCATGCCTGTCTTGCATGCGATAGGTTCTTTTTACTTGTCGCAACCGAGTCCATGAGCAGAGCTGTTGCCGTACCGCGCCAAATTATCCTTTTGCTTATGCCGACTCTGCCGACACTGTGCGCAACTGTGTTCACTTTGCGTCATTGAGTGCGGCAAATACGCGCAGCCGGAACACCGCACAGCAAGCTGAAATCAGAACATCTGCTATTTCCCCGAAAGCAGCGCCAAGCTCAAGGCAAGTAAAATCGCGCAACGTCCAGAACGGCGCATACGGTCAGCACCGCGTACGCCGTCGCAATTCTGAGGAACTCATGGCAGATCAATCGCGAGACCTCGTTCTCGTCACCGGCGCGTCCGGCTTTGTCGGCTCGGCCGTCGCGCGCATCGCGCAACAAAAGGGCTTCGCTGTTCGCGTGCTGGTGCGCGCGACGAGCCCGCGCAAGAACCTCGAAGACCTCGACGCCGAAATCGCCCTCGGCGACATGCGCGACGAAGCGTCGATGCGCGCCGCCCTGCGCGGCGTGCGCTATTTGCTTCACGTCGCCGCCGACTATCGCCTGTGGGCCCCCGACCCCGCCGAGATCGAACGCGCGAACCTGGAAGGCACCGAAGCGACGATGCGCGCGGCGCTCGCCGAGGGCGTCGAGCGCATCGTCTACACGAGCAGCGTCGCGACACTCAAGGTCACGAGCTCGGGACATTCCGCCGATGAAACGGCGCCGCTCACAGCCGAGAACGCGATCGGCGTCTACAAACGCAGCAAGGTGCTCGCCGAGCGCGCGGTCGAGCGCATGATCGAGCGCGACCGCCTGCCCGCCGTGATCGTCAATCCGTCGACGCCGATCGGCCCGCGCGACGTGAAGCCGACGCCGACCGGCCGCATCATCGTCGAGGCCGCGCTCGGCAAGATTCCGGCGTTCGTCGATACGGGGTTGAACCTCGTGCACGTCGACGACGTCGCCGCCGGCCACTTCCTCGCGCTCGAACACGGTCGCATCGGCGAGCGCTACATCCTCGGCGGCGAGAACCTGCCGCTGCAGCAGATGCTCGCCGACATCGCCACGCTCACGGGCCGCAAGCCGCCGACGCTCAGCCTGCCGCGCTGGCCGCTCTATCCGCTCGCGCTCGGCGCGGAGGCCGTCGCGAAGATCACGAAACGCGAGCCGTTCGTGACCGTCGACGGACTCAAGATGTCGAAGAACAAGATGTACTTCACGTCGGCGAAGGCGGAGCGCGAGCTTGGCTATCGCGCGCGACCGTATCGCGAGGGCTTGCGCGATGCGCTCGACTGGTTCCGGCAAGCGGGCTACTTGACGAAGTGAAAACGCGAGGAAGACGTGACGGGATGACGCGGCCGCGGCGCTTGGCGGCGCTCCGGCGCTGCGCCCGCACAGCGCGCCGAGCAATTTGTTACAACCTGTGTACGCCACGCTGCGATCACAGCCCGCGCGCAGCGGGTAAAATCGCGAGTCTTACGTAGAGAAGCCTCGCATGAACCTCCAAGAACAGATCGGCGCGCTCGAAACAGGCGTCGATCAGCTCACCCAGCTCATTCACGCCGCGCTCGCTCAACAAGCGGCGCACGAAGCCTCGGCCGCGCGCGCGTCCGCGGCGCCGGCCACAAGCGCCGACTCCGGCGAAACGACGCAAGCTGCAGCGGTAGCCGCTGAACCGGCTGCTGATCACGCGGCCGCTCCCGCCGCCGTTGCGCCGGTTAGCGAAGCGGCGGCGAATGCTGTCGAAACCGTCGACGAAAAACCCACGCTGCATGTCGCGCGCCCGGCGCAAAACGAGATCGTGCTGACTGTCGGCGGAAAGTCGGTTTCGTTGCGTCCGGAGCAGGTGGGGCAACTGATTGAAGAACTGGCGAACGCGCGCGCGTCGATGGTGCCGGAGCCGCCGACTGCCTTGGCGCCCGGCTGGCGTTTCGTGTCGACGAAGAATCCGGTGATGGCCGTGCAGAAGCAATCGAACGGCGATCGTCTCTTGGTGCTGCGCCACACTGGCCACGGCTGGGTGCCGTATACGTTCTCGCCGGATATGGCGATTCAGCTCTATATGATGCTGACGCAGCGTTGATGGCCTTGAAACGGCGGCAGCGCATCGCGCTCCGCCGCTTGATCGGCCGCACAACCTCTGCGGCGTTGGCGGCTTACCTTTCCTGCACCGGCGCCTGCACGCGCGCCTTCCACTGGCCGCCCTTGCCGCGCCAATAGCGCACCGCGGACCCCACCGTCGCACCGACATAAAACAACGCGACCAGCGGCAGCACCGGCGCCCACAGCGGCGAGCGGCCGTAGTAGCGCAGCATCGGCGCATACGCGCAGCACATCGCGGCCCACGCAACCCACGCAGGCCATCCGTACGGGCCGAGCACGAGCGCAACGACCGGCGGCACCAGATAGATCAGCGTCATGCCGATCAGCGTGCCCAGCAGCAGCCACGGCGAATAGCGCAACTGAGTGAACGCGGTGCGCGCGATCATGTTCCAGATCTCGCGCCAGTTGTCGTACGGACGCAGCGACACGCTATGGGCCGCGACGTCGAGCCGGATCGGATGACGCCCTTCGCCGCGGTGCTTGATGCGGTTCGCGAGGCTGCAATCGTCGATCAATTCGCCGCGGATCGATTCGATGCCGCCCGCTTCCTCGAGCGCCGCGCGCTTCACGAGCATGCAGCCGCCGGCCGCGGCGGCAGTCTTGTTGCGCGGATTGTTGACCCACGAGAACGGATATAGCTTCGCGAAGAAGAACACGAACGCCGGGATCAGCGCCTTCTCCCAGAACGAATCGCAGCGCAGCCGCACCATCAGCGAGACCAGATCGCGCTTCTCTTCGGTTGCGCGCGCAACGAGTTGCGTGACGGCGTCGGCGGGGTGTCCGATGTCGGCGTCGGTCAGCAGCAGGTAGTCGGCCGGCAGGCCGAGCGACTTCACCGCTTCGATACCCTGCGACTGTGCCCAGACCTTGCCCGACCAGCCGGCCGGCAGCGGCTTCGCGCTCAGCACGGTCAGCCGCTCGGGCCGCTGCAGCGACAGCGCGGCGGCGCGCGCGGCATCGGCGGTGCCGTCGGTGCTGTGGTCGTCGACGACGATCACATGGAACGCGCCCGGATAGTTCTGCGAGATCAGCGTCGAGACCGCCTTGCCAATCACGTCCGCTTCGTTACGCGCGGGCACGATAGCGGCGACGGCCGGCCACGCGTCGCGCGGCCCGAGCGGCAGCGGCGGCGCCGGGCGCGTACGCCAGAAACCGCCGCGGGCAAACAACAGCGCACACCAGATCAGAAGCGATATGGCGGACAACACGAAAAGAATTGCGACGGTCATGCGTGGCCCTCGAACGAAAGTGCGCTGACGCCGACGCTTCCAAAAAGACGCATTTTCGCCGTGCGCGCCGCGATGATGCACCAATCGAGCGTTGCCAGCACGGGACGATGGCGAAACACGTCGTAATCGGCCTGCTCGATGCGCTCGAGAATGCGCAGGCCGCCTTGGACGACGCTGCACAGCTCGAGGCCGAAGCGCCCCGGCAGACGCCGCGCGAGCGGCGCGCCGCGCACCATCAGCGAACGCGCGTAGGCGATCTCATGGGCCATCAGCGCACGCCAGGCGTCGTCGCACGTGCCGCGTGCGATCTGCGACTCGGTCACGCCGAAGCGCCCGAGATCGGCGAGCGGCAGATAGAGATGCCCGTTTTTCCAGTCGATTGGCACGTCCTGCAACAAATTGATGAGTTGCAGCGATGTGCAAATCGCGTCGGAATCGGCGAGGTTGGCGGGGGTAGCTGCGCCGATCAGGTGCAGCAGCAGATGCCCGATCGCGTTCGCCGAGCGGTTGCAGTATTCGGCGAGCACCGCGCGATTGCCGTAGCGGGTGGTGTCGAGATCCTGCTCGAACGACGCGACGAGGTCGTAGAACGGCGCCAACGGCAAACCGTGTTGCACGGACACGACAGCCACTTTTTCGAACAAGAGCGGGTGCACGGCGGCGGGACGGCCATTCGCGGCCGCATCGAGCCCGGCCCGGAAATCGGCCAGACGGGCGCGGCGCCCGGCGGGACTACCGCTGCCATCGTTGGCGATTTCGGCGGCGGTGCGCACAAAGTGGTAAATCACGCCGGCCGGCGCGCGCAGCGCCTTCGGCAGCAAAAAGCGCGCGACCGGATCGTTTTCGTAGGGATCGACTTCCATACCGCAAATTCTGTAATGCAAGCGAAAGATTCGCTTTCGGCCCACTAGTTTACTGGGTTCCTGGCCACCGTTGCACACGAGAGGTAACGACTGCTTGCAAATAGCCGACGACCCCATTAAAGCGCGCCGGACCCGATAGCGGTAGAATGCGCGTTTGGATTCGGTTTGCCGGGATTGCGCCCGCTTTCTACATACCTGGATTCGGGGCGATACAGTCGTGGCAACCGGCTTGTTCGAGACCCCGCGTCAGTCGGAGTTCCCTAACATATGCGAGTCATCCTTGCTCAGCCCCGCGGCTTTTGTGCGGGGGTCGTCCGCGCGATCGAGATCGTGGATCGCGCGCTGCAACGACACGGTGCACCCGTTTATGTGCGCCATGAAATTGTTCACAATCGGCACGTCGTCGAAAACCTGCGCAGCAAAGGCGCCCGCTTTGTCGAAGAACTCGACGAGGTGCCGCACGGCGCCGTGGCGATTTTCAGCGCGCATGGCGTGGCGCAAAGCGTCGAGCGCGATGCCGAGCAACGCGGTCTCGACGTGCTCGACGCCACCTGCCCGCTTGTCACGAAAGTGCACGTGCAGGGCCGCCAGTACGTGGCGGCCGGCCGCACGCTGATCCTGATCGGCCACGCGGGGCACCCGGAAGTCGAGGGCACGATCGGCCAGATTCCCGGCCAAGTGCTGCTCGTGCAAAGCGAGGCGGAAGTGGCGACCCTGCCGCTCGCCGACGATACACCGCTCGCGTACGTGACGCAGACCACGCTTTCCGTCGACGACACGCGCGGCATCATCGAAGCGCTGATGCGCCGCTTCAAGGACATCGTCGGCCCGGATACGCGCGACATCTGCTACGCGACGCAAAACCGCCAAGCCGCGGTGCGCGAACTCTCGAAGCAGGTCGATGTGCTGCTGGTGGTCGGCGCGACCAACAGCTCGAACTCGAACCGCCTGCGCGAGATCGGCACCGAAAGCGGCGTGCCGAGCTACCTCGTCGCGGACGGCTCGGAAGTGAAGCCGGAATGGTTTGCCGCGGCGCAGACGGTCGGCATCACGGCGGGCGCATCGGCGCCCGAGGAAATGGTCGAACATGTGATCGATGCGTTGCGCGCATTGGGGCCCGTCGACGTCACGACGATGACGGGCCGTGAAGAAAAAGTCGAATTCAAGCTGCCGTCGAAGCTGGCCGAGCCAGCCGTCGCGCGCGAAGCCTAAGGAGCACACCTTGTCTATCCCGCTTCTGCAAAAAGTTCGTGTTGGCTCTTATATCTTTCGCCAGCACTTCTCCGGCAACAAGCGCTACCCGCTCGCGCTCATGCTCGAGCCGCTCTTTCGCTGCAATCTCGCCTGCAATGGCTGCGGCAAGATCGACTATCCGGACCCCATCCTGAACCAGCGCCTGTCGCTCGAAGAGTGCCTGGGCGCGGTCGACGAGTGCGGCGCGCCGGTGGTTTCGATCGCCGGCGGCGAACCGCTCCTGCACAAGGAAATGCCGCAGATCGTCAAGGGCATCATCAAGCGCAAGAAATTCGTCT
>DATGHJ010000448.1:0-8533 GCA_035308085.1 Trinickia sp.
AGGCGTTGAGTTGAAGAGCGTCGACACCGACCCGGAAGAGACGGCCGAATGGCTGGAAGCGCTTGACGCCGTCGTCGCGCACGTCGGCCGCGACCGCGCGCAGTACCTGCTCGAGCGCCTCGCCGACCGTGCACACGCGAGCGGCCTCACGCCGGCGCGCTCGCGCGTGACGCCCTACGTGAACACGATCCCGCTTCGCGAAGAGCCGCGCTATCCGGGCGACCTCGACATCGAAGAGCGGCTGTCGGCCGCGTTGCGCTGGAATGCGCTCGCGATGGTCGTGCGCGCGAACCGCGCGTATGGCGAGCTGGGCGGCCACATCGCGAGCTACGCGTCGGCATCCGACTTGTTCGAGGTCGGCTTCAACCATTTCTTCCGCGCGGCCCCGCAGGATGGCGGTGCGGGTTCAGGCGGCGACCTTGTCTACTTTCAGCCGCATTCGTCGCCGGGCGTCTATGCGCGCGCGTATCTCGAAGGCTTTCTGACCGAAGATCATCTCCGGCATTACCGGCGCGAAATCGCCGGCCCCGGGCTGTGCTCGTACCCGCACCCGTGGCTGATGCCGGACTTCTGGCAGTTCCCGACCGGCTCGATGGGCATCGGTCCGATCAACGCGATTTACCAGGCGCGCTTCATGCGCTACCTGCAGCACCGCGGACTCGCAAACACGGACGGCCGCACGGTCTGGGGTTTCTTCGGCGACGGCGAGATGGACGAGCCTGAATCGCTCGGCGCGCTGTCGCTGGCCGCGCGCGAAGGCCTCGACAATCTCGTGTTCGTGATCAACTGCAACCTGCAGCGGCTCGACGGCCCGGTGCGCGGCAACGGCCGCGTGATCGACGAGCTCGAAGCGCTGTTCGCGGGCGCCGGCTGGAACGTGATCAAGGTGCTGTGGGGTTCCGACTGGGACCCGCTGTTCGCACGCGATGATGCCGGCGCGCTCGCGCGCGCGTTCGCCGATACCGTCGACGGCCAGTTCCAGACGTTCTCGGCGAACGACGGCGCATACAACCGCGCGCGCTTCTTCGGCCAGCATCCGGCGTTGGCCGCGCTGGCCGCGCGGCTCACCGATGCCGAGATCGACGGCCTGCGCCGCGGCGGCCATGACGCGCTCAAGCTGCACGCCGCGTATGCGCGCGCGCTCGCACACAAGGGCCAGCCCACCGTGATCCTCGCGAAGACGATGAAAGGCTTCGGGATGGGGGCGGCGGGCCAGGGCCGGATGACGACTCATCAACAGAAGAAGCTCGAGATCGACGATCTGAGGGCATTCCGCGATCGGTTCCGCCTGCCGCTGTCGGACGACGACGTCGAGCAACTGAGCTTTTACAAACCCGTGGAAGACAGCCCGGAAATGCATTACCTGCATGCGCGCCGGGCTGCGCTCGGAGGCTATCTGCCCAGAAGGCGGAGAGCGGCGTCGAAGGGGCTGACCGTCCCTTCGACGCAAGCCTGGGGCGCGTTCGCACTCGATGCGGGCGGCCGCGAGATGTCGACGACGATGGCGCTCGTGCGCATGCTCACCGCGCTGCTGAAGGATGGCGAAATCGGTTCGCGCGTCGTGCCGATCGTCGCCGACGAGGCACGCACGTTCGGCATGGCGAACATGTTCCGGCAGGTCGGGATCTACTCGCCGCACGGCCAGCGCTACGAGCCCGAGGATCTCGGCTCGATGCTCTACTACCGCGAGGACACGCGCGGCCAGATTCTCGAGGAAGGCATTTCGGAAGCCGGCGCGATCTCGTCGTGGATTGCCGCGGCGACGTCATACAGCGTGCACGACCTGTCGATGTTGCCGTTCTACATCTACTACTCGATGTTCGGCTTCCAGCGCATCGGCGACCTGATCTGGGCCGCCGCTGACCAGCGCGCACGCGGCTTTCTCGTCGGCGCGACGTCGGGCCGCACGACGCTCGGCGGCGAAGGCCTGCAGCATCAGGACGGCACGAGCCACCTCGCGGCATCGACGATTCCGAACTGCCGCGCTTACGATCCGGCGTTCGCGTACGAGGTCGCCACGATCGTCGACGCAGGGATGCGCGAAATGGTCGAGGAACAGCACGACGTGTTCTATTACGTGACCGTCACGAACGAGAACTACGCGCAGCCGTCCGCTCCGGAGGGCGACCCGCGAGCCCTGCGCGAAGGCATTCTCAAGGGGCTCTATCCGTTGTCGCCGGCATTGCGCGAGACGGCGCGCGTGCAGTTGCTCGGCTCGGGCGCGATCTTGGGCGAGGCGATCGCCGCGCAACGCATGTTGGAGGAAGACTGGGGCATCGGCGCCGCGGTGTGGAGCGTGACGAGCTTTACCGAACTGCAGCGCGATGGCATGCAAGCCGAGCGGCAAGCCCGGCTCGGCGACGCGCCCGTGACGCCGTACGTGAGCGCCGTGCTCGGTGCGTCGCGCGGGCCGGTGATCGCCGCTACCGACTACGTGCGCGCGGTGCCGGAGCTGATCCGCGCCTACGTGCCGCGGCGCTATGTGACGCTCGGCACCGACGGCTTCGGCCGCAGCGATACGAGGCTGGCGTTGCGGTCATTCTTCGAGGTCGACCGCGCGAGTATCGTGATCGCTGCATTGAAAGCGCTTGCGGAAGAAGGCGAGATCGATGCCGCAATCGCGCGGGCGGCGCGCGAGCGCTACGAAAAGACGGCACACCCGGGCGCCGCGCCCTGGCAACGTTGATTTGACCGGGGGCGGCAGGCCGCGCGTGGCATCTCCAGTCCGACGCCGCACGCTCAGTGCACGAGAAGCGCCTTTCAGCCTTCAATGGTTGAGGCAGGTGTCCGCGTTCTTCCAGGTGCAGGTGTCGAGACCGGTGTGGATCACCGGCTTCACCGTCTTGCCTTCCGCGAGATCGCGCATGGTCATCGCCGCCCGATAGCCCATTTCCTCCGGCCGCTGTCCGACGAGCGCATTGACCTTGTGCTCCTTGAGCGCTTGCAGCTCCGGTCCGAGCGTATCGGCCGAGACGATCGCGAATTTGCCGCTCTGCAACTTATCCATGATCGGGGCAACGACCTGCGAAAACGCCTGCGGCGCGAAGAGCGGCCAGCCGCCCTCGAGCACGAAGGCGTCGAGACTGCTGGGGTTGGCGGTCAGCGTGTCCTGCATCATCTGATTCGCCTTGGCGGCGTCGTCGTTCACGTAGAGCGGGCAGGCGCTGATTTCGGTCCAACCGTTCTCGCCCGCGAGCTTCGTGATCCCCTTCTTGCCGGAGAGGACGTCGCGCGTGCCCTGGGCGCGCTGATTGATGTTCTCCGCCGCGGGATTGCCCATCACGAGGCAGATCTTGCCGCCGTTCGGCAACAGCAACTTCAACTGCTCGCCGAGCTTGGCGCCCAACTCGTAATTGTCGGTGCCGACGTAGCTCTTGCGCAGCGAGGCGTCCTTCGGCAGCAGGTCCGCATCCGCGGTGATGATCGGGATCTTCGCGTGGCGGCGGCGAATCACCTCGGCCACGGCCGGGGCGTTCGAGGGCGAGATCGCGATGGCCGCCACGCCCTTGGTCAGAAGGTCATCGATGATTTGCACTTCGGCGCTTTCGTCCGCGGCCGTCGCGGGGCCGGTGTAGTAGCAGTTGTAGCCATCCTTATGGAGTTCCTTGTTCGCCCGCTCGCATCCCTGATGCATGAGGTCGAAGTAGGGGTTGTCGAGGCCCTTCACCACCAGCGCCAGAGTCTTGTCGGCTGCGAACGCGGAGGAGGCCAGCAGGGCGAGCCCTCCGATCGCAGCAATGCACATCCACACTTTCTTCATTGTTACCTCCTGAGTGACCTCCTGTTCGGTGCGCGCGCTACGGCATCCGTGTTTTTCGCACCGTTTTCATCATAGTTCGCGGGAAAAGCCGTGTTTGGGCTTTACCCGTGGTGTGGAACCTCGCGATCTCGTGAACATTGGGGGCCGGCGCTTGCGCGTCGCGTCAGGCGCGCTCGCGGACATTTCAATTTCCTTGCCGCTCGCCGCCGAGCCGGTTGAAAAGCACGGCGATGATGATGAAGCTGCCTACGACCGTGCCCTGCCAGAACGCGTCGACGCCGAGCAGGATCAGGCTGTTGCGGATCACTTCGATGAGCGCGGCGCCGACGACCGTCCCGAAGGCGCTGCCGACGCCGCCCACGAGATTCGTGCCGCCGATCACGGTGGCGGCGATCACGCGCAATTCGTCGCCCGTGCCGAGGCCCGTCGTCACGGCGCCGAGCCAGCCGACTTCGAGGATCGCCGCGACGCCCGCCATGAGGCCGCCGAGCACATAGACGGAGCAGATGATGCGGCGCACCGGCACGCCCGTGAGATTCGCCGCATGGCGGTTGCCGCCGACCGCGAAGACGTAGCGGCCCCAGCGCGTCCAGCGAAAGGCGAACCAGAACAGCACGGCGAGGACGACCAGGAACCACACCGGATTGGCGACCCCGAAGGTCGAGCCGCCGCCGAGCGCAAGCAGTTGGCTGCCATCCGGGCCGAAATCGAAGATGGTCCGGCTGCCGGAGAACACCAGTGCGAGACTGCGGCCGACGCTCAGCATGCCGAGCGTCACGACGAACGGCTGCATGTCGAGATAAGCGATGAGCAGGCCGTTCACGAGGCCGACGAGCCCCGCGGTCAGGAGCCCCATGCCGATGCCGGCCCAGATCGAATAGCCGGCGTTCATGACCACCGAGAGCACGATGCCGCTGATGCCGATCGTCGAGCCGACCGAAATGTCGATGCCGCCCGTGACGATCACCGCCATCATGCCGAGCGCGACGATGGCGACGAACGCGAAATTGCGCGTGACGTTGAAAATGTTCTGCTGCGTCGCGAAAGTCGACGTCACGAACGAGAGCACGATGCAGCCGACGATCGTCGCGAGCACCACCCAGAACACCTGGCTCGCGAGCAAACCGGTCCAGCGGGTATGGGACTTCTCGGCTTGCGGCTCATCGAGCAATCTCGAGATCGGGCTGGGCCTTTCCGGCGGATCGTTCAATTTCCGGGCTCCATGTGGGGCAGGTTCAGGGCAGGTTCGGGGCAGGTTCGGGGCAGGTTCAGGCGGCGGCGATGGCGCCGGTGATGAGGCCGGTCACTTCTTCGGGCGAGGACGCTTCGGTCCCCTTGTCGGCGACCTTGCGCCCACGCCGCATGACGACCACCCGATGGGCGACCGAAAACACGTCAGGCATGCGGTGGCTGATGAGAATGACCGCGATGCCGTGTTCGGACAGGCGTTTGATGAGGTCGAGCACCTCCGCCACCTGCCGGACGCTGATCGCTGCCGTCGGCTCGTCCATGATGACCAGGCGCGCGTCGGACAGACGCGTGCGAGCGATCGCCACCGCCTGCCGCTGACCGCCCGACATTTGTCGGACGAGATCACGGGGACGCGTCTCCGATTTCAGCTGTTTGAAAAGTTCGCCGGCACGCCGGTACATGGTCGCGTAATCGAGAATGCGCAAGGGCCCGAAACCGAGCCGCGGCTCGCGGCCCAGAAACACATTGGCGGCCGCCGTGAGGTTGTCGCAGAGCGCGAGGTCCTGGTAGACGACTTCGATGCCCTGAGCGCGGGCGTCGAGCGGCTTGCCGAAGTGCACCGGTTTGCCGTCGATCAGCATTTCGCCATGCGAGGGGGGGAAGTTGCCGGCGATGACCTTCGCCAGCGTCGATTTCCCGGCCCCGTTGTCGCCCATGAGCCCGACCACCTGGCCCGGTTCCAGGCTGAGCGTCACGTCGGTCAAGGCTTGAATGGCGCCGAAGTGTTTGGAAATGCCTTTGAGTTCCAGAAGACTCATGGACTTTCGCGCTCGCTCCAGTGGCGCCGCCCAGGGTTTCGGCCGGGCGACCAATAGGCATACTAACCAGCATTTTTTGTATAGCACGGCGGCGCATTTGGCAAGCCGCGCGCGGCCACCAGGTTCATTCGAGACCGAATGGGGGCCAGCGCGCGAGGTGCCCATTCTTGGCCGAGTGACGGCCGGTGCGTCGGCAGCGTGTAAACTAGTGTCTTTTTTGCCTCTTGCTGTATGGTGCAAGCCCCTCGGCGCGCGGCCCTCGGCGGCCCGACGCTCGTTCGCTTACTCGCGCGCCTGGCCGATGCCGACGTGCCCGAATCCCGCCAACCGCTCTCGGACCGGTTGAGCCAATGGCTCGGCTGGACCGACGCCATCGCGCTGTCCGCGGCGTTGAACGGAAATCCGCCCGCGGTGGCTTCGAGCGCGCGCGGCGCCGCGATGGAAGACGATCCGGCGAAACGGTGCGCCCACGTGCGCAGCGCGTTGACGAAAGCCATCGTCGGCGATAACGCGTCCGCGTCCGCCAGGCGGGACGGGCGCGCGCCGACACGCGGCCAGGAAGCCCCGCCGGACGCGCAAGCCGATTTCGCGGTCTTTCGTCAGCGCTATCTCGCGCTGCAGCAGACGATGGACACCGAAATCGGCGCGCTGCGCACCCGTCTGCGGACGATGCTGGCCGCCCGGCCGCACGGCATGGCCCGGCTCGCGATGGTGGACGCCGTCATGGAGCGCGCGTTGAGCGCGCGCGAGCAGAGCCTCTTTACCGCGGTGCCCGCGTGGCTCGCCGGGCATTTCCAACGCCTGCGCCAAGCCGAGGAAGAGAGGCTGGCCCTGGCCGCCGGCGCCGAGGTAGTCCCGACGACGGTCACGCCCGGCGCATGGCTGGACGTGTTCCGCAAGGATATGCAGAGCGTGTTGCTCGCCGAACTCGAGGTTCGGTTCAAACCGGTCGAAGGGCTGCTCGCGGCTCTTCGCACCCGCTAACCAAGACGCTATGCCCAAATTTCGTATCGATCTCGTGGTTTTCTTTGCCGGTCTTTTCGCGGTGTGCTGGATCGGCGCCGGCTATGTCGGCTCGAACCCGCTCGCACTCGCCGTCACGCTGTTGATCGGCGCGTGTTACCTGGCGGGCGCCTTCGAGTTGCGGCGCTATCAGCAGGCCACTTCCACGCTCGCGCGTGCCGTCGCCGCTCTGTCGGAGCCGCCGCCGAGGCTCGGCGCTTGGCTCGACGCGTTGCATCCGAGCCTGCGCAGCGCGGTGCGAATGCGTATCGACGGCGAGCGCGCCGCCTTGCCCGGCCCGGCGCTGACGCCGTATCTGGTCGGCTTGCTCGTGCTGCTCGGCATGCTGGGCACACTGCTCGGGATGGTGGCGACCCTGCGCGGCACCGGGGCCGCGCTCGAAAGCGCGACGGACCTCGACGCGATCCGCGCGTCGCTCGCCGCGCCGGTCAAGGGGCTCGGCTTTGCGTTCGGCACCTCGATTGCGGGCGTCGCCACTTCCGCGATGCTGGGGCTGCTGTCCGCGCTGTGCCGCCGCGAGCGGATCGAGGCGGCGCAGCAACTCGACCTGAAGATCGCGACCACGTTGCGCGTCTATTCGCACGCCCATCAGCGCGAGGAGTCGTTCAAGCTGTTGCAGCGGCAGGCCGAGGCGATGCCTGCGCTGGTCGATCGTCTGCAGACGATGATGTCGGCGATCGAGCAGCAGAGCGCCGCTTTGAGCGAACGGCAGATTGCGAGTCAGCAAGTTTTCCTCGACAACGCGCAGGCCGCCTATACGCGTCTTGCTTCGTCCGTGGGGCAATCGCTCAAGGAGAGCGTTGCCGACGGCGCCCGCGCGGCAAGCGCGGCGCTCCAGCCCGTCGTGGCGGCGACGATGGACGGTCTCAAGCGGGAGAGCGCCGCACTGCACGACACGGTCACGCACGCCGTCGAGCGGCAGCTGCACGGCCTGTCGAGCGGGTTCGAGACGGCGGCCACCAACGTCGCGGAGATCTGGAACGAGGCGCTGGCCGGGCACCAGCGCTCGAGCGAAGCGCTTGCCGAACATCTGCGCGCGTCGCTCGACCGATTCACCGAAACCTTCGAGCATCGCTCGGCGAGCCTGCTGGATGGCGTGTCCGCGCGCTTGGATGCGACCGCCGGCCACGTGTCGCAGGCGTGGAACGATGCGCTGTCACGGCAAGAGCGCGTCAGCGGGGCCATGGCGGAGCGCAACCAGCACGCGCTGACCGCGGCCGCGGCGGCGTTCGAGCAGCACTCGGCGTCGCTCTTCGGCGCAATGAACCAGTCGCATGCCGAGTGGCAGACCGAACTGGCGTCGCGTGATCAGGCGCGCCTCGCGGCCTGGACCGAGTCGCTCGCAGCGATCGCCGCCGGCTTGCGCAACGAGTGGGCGGAAACGAGCGCGCGCACCGCGAGCCAGCAGCAGGAAATCTGCGAGACGCTCGCGCGCACGGCGCGCGACATCACCGCCGAGACGCAGGCGCACGCAAGCGGCACGATCGCCGAGATTGCGCGGCTCGTCCAGGCCGCCTCGGAAGCGCCGCGGGCAGCGGCCGAAGTCGTCGCCGAACTGCGCCAGAAGCTCTCCGAGAGCATGGCGCGCGACACAGCGATGCTCGCGGAGCGCGCCCGCCTGCTCGAAACGCTGGAGACGCTGCTCGATGCCGTGAACCATGCGTCGACGGAGCAGCGCTCGGCGGTCGACGCGCTGGTCGCCACGTCGGCGGATCTGCTGGAGCGTGTCGGCACCCGCTTC
>DATGHJ010000449.1:0-7430 GCA_035308085.1 Trinickia sp.
GGGTCATGCCGCCGACCAGGACCACTTCGTCGATGTCGGACGCCTTCACGCCGGCATCGGCCAGCGCCTTGCGGCAGGGCTCGATCGTCCGCTGCACCAGATCTTCGACCAGCTGTTCCAGCTTGGCGCGCGTGATCTTCAGGTTCAAGTGCTTCGGACCCGACGCATCCGCCGTGATGTACGGCAGGTTGATTTCGGTCTGCTGGCTCGACGACAGCTCGATCTTCGCCTTTTCCGCCGCTTCCTTCAGGCGCTGCAGCGCGAGCACGTCCTTCGAGAGATCGACGCCCTGCTCTTTCTTGAATTCGCCGATGATGTAATCGATGATGCGCTGATCGAAGTCTTCACCGCCGAGGAACGTGTCGCCGTTCGTAGACAGCACTTCGAACTGCATTTCGCCGTCCACGTCCGCGATTTCGATGATCGAGATGTCGAACGTGCCGCCGCCCAAGTCGTACACCGCGATCTTGCGGTCGCCCTTTTCGGCCTTGTCGAGACCAAACGCAAGCGCTGCCGCCGTCGGCTCGTTGATGATGCGCTTCACTTCGAGACCGGCGATGCGGCCTGCGTCCTTGGTGGCCTGGCGCTGGCTGTCGTTGAAGTACGCGGGAACCGTGATCACGGCTTCGGTGACCGGCTCGCCGAGGTAGTCTTCAGCGGTCTTCTTCATCTTGCGCAGCACTTCCGCCGAAATTTGCGGCGGCGCGAGCTTCTGGTCGTGCGCCTCGATCCAGGCGTCGCCGTTGTCGGCCTTCATGATCTTGTAGGGCATCAGGCCGATGTCCTTCTGGACTTCCTTCTCTTCGAAGCGGCGGCCGATCAGGCGCTTCACCGCGAACAGCGTATTTCTCGGGTTGGTGACCGACTGGCGCTTGGCGGGCGCACCGACGAGGATTTCGTTGTCGTCCATGTAGGCGATGATCGACGGCGTCGTGCGAGCGCCTTCCGAGTTTTCGATTACCTTGACCTGATTGCCTTCCATCAGCGCCACGCACGAGTTCGTGGTGCCGAGGTCGATACCAATGATTTTGCCCATTTTTCCTAATCTCCTAACTTTTGACCGCTTTGGGGCGAGCCTTGTCTGGTAAGGCTCGCCGCACGAAATTCAAACCTGCACTCAAAATGAGAGCGCCTGCATCGTTTTCAAGACCCTGAGTACGATGCGGTCTTTAATTTTTTTCAATCGCCGACCCCAAGGGCGCGCATTTTCTCACGCCCGGCATCGACGGGGATCTGGCCCATGCGGAACCCGTTCGCAGCAAACGGGGACGGATGCGCGAACACCGCTTATTTCGGCTGCGCGACGGTCACGAGCGCCGGACGCAGGACGCGGTCGGCAATCACGTAACCCTTCTGCAGCACGCTGACGACGGTATTCGGCTCCTGCTCGGCCGGCACCATCGAAATGGCCTGGTGGCGATGCGGATCGAACTTCTCGCCGACCGGGTTCACCACCACGATGCGGCCCTTTTCCATCGCGCTCGCCAATTGGCGCAGTGTGAGATCGACGCCTTCGCGGACCTTCGTCAAATCGCCAGTCGAATCGGCGAGCGCCGCTTCCAGACTGTCCATCACCGGCAACAAGCGCTCGGCAAAGCTCTCGATGGCGAACTTGTGAGCCTTCTGCACTTCCTCGTGCGCACGGCGGCGCACGTTTTCAGTTTCCGCCTTGGCGCGCAGGAAGCTCTCCTGCAGTTCGGCGATCTTGGCCTGAGCTTCCGCCAGCACGGCCTCGGGACTGGCCTGCGGCTCGGCCTGCTCGGCGGCAGCGGTTTCAGGCGTCACGTTTTCGGCTGTCTCGCGCACGGCCTCGTCGGCCGTCTTGGAGTTCTGGGTCGATGGATTGTCTTGCGTGTTTTCCATGTCGCTGAAAGTCGTCTAGAAGAGTGAATCCGAGGCACGACGGTGCGGGATCTGCCAGGCACCATTCTGCCGCCATAAAGTGTTGTAAGGGCGCAACGTGATCATTGCGTGTCGCGGCTGCAAATAAGGGCTCAGAGGACGATTTCAAGGGCTTCCCAGCAATTTTCTGCGCCGGCGCCGGGCACCCGAAATAGGCCGTTACATTGATTACCGCTTCGCTGTCACATCCACATTGAGCACTATTCGGGTTTGCCCTAAACTTCGTACAAGGATCGAGAAAAAGGCAGGTTAACCCGAGCCTGCCACAAGTCGTTAAACCGCCGGATCGCCCGTTTCCGAATCGCTTTCCCAGGGGGAGTACCTTGAAACTGACCTTTGCAATAGCGGTGGTCGCGTTGGTACTCATCGCGGGAACCACCACCATCTGTATGTCCGGGGCCGTCAACGACAACACGACCGAATATGGCAGCGCGCACGCCACGTTCGAACAGTTGTTCAATCCCCATCTGAAAATTTGTCGATGACACGGCGGTCGCGCTTCGTCGGTCTGCCGTGCAACGCGGCTGCCGGCTCGCGGAACGTCTTGCGCCGCTCGAGTTCGGCTGCGCGCTTTTCCTGGCTGCCGGCCGTCTCCGCATAAAGCGTCTGCGCGACGCTCGCGGGTCCGCGCACTTCGCAGATCCCCAACACCTGAACCTGCCATACGATCCGTTCAATGTCGATTTCGACGAGATCGCCTACTCGCACGTCCTTGGCCGGCTTGACAGGCAAGCCGCCGATCCGGACCCGTCCCTTTTCGACGGCTTCCGCGGCGAGCGAACGCGTCTTGAAGAAACGCGCGGCCCAAAGCCACTTGTCGATGCGCAACCGTGCGCCGGGTTCGGTCGAGATCTTGTAGTTCATAAGGCTAATGTGGGCGCCGCCGCGCCGGAAACAAGCCGGTGCGGCAATCCGCGCCGGCAAGAATGATGGATCGGTGTGGACGGCCTGTCCGTTCCGCCGCTTTTCGCCACGGCGCGCTACATCACCGCGCTCAACGGCGAAGCCGCGTAGACGGGCCACCCTTGGAGGTTCTGCGCAACAATCTCGCCAAGGGCGGCGATCCACGCCGGTGACGCGTTCAGGCAGGCAATCCGGTGAAACTCCTTTCCGCCCGCATGCAGGAATTCGTCTCGCACCTCGAGGCCGATCTCTTCGATCGTCTCGAGGCAATCGGCGGTGAAGCCCGGACAAAAGACATCCGCGCGCCGCACGCCCGCGGCGCCCAATTCCTTGAGCGTCGGCGCCGTGTAGGGCTGCAGCCATTCGGCACGGCCGAAACGCGATTGAAACGTCACCCGGCATTCCACCGGGGTCAGCCCGAGTTCGGCCGTCAGCAGCGCCGCAGTTTGCTGGCATTGATCGTGGTACGGGTCGCCGAGATCGAGTGTGCGCTTCGGCACGCCATGAAAGCTCAGCACCAACTTGTCGCCGGCCGAGAAATCCGGACGGCCGTGCGCCTCCCAATATTGGCGCACCTGCTCGGCAAGCGCGCGGATGTACGCGGGATGATCGGCGTAGTGGCGCACCGCGCGAATTTCCGGCTGGTTGCGCATGCGCTTTAGCGCGGCGAAGGCGTCGTCGAACGCCGTCGCAGTCGTGGACGACGAGTACTGCGGGTACATCGGCATCAAGAGCACGCGTTCGGCACCTGCGAGCTTGAGCTGGTTGAGCATGGCGGGAATACCCGGCGTGCCGTAGCGCATCGCGTATTCGACGATCACGTGATACTCGTTCACGTTCAGCAACTGACGCAGCGCTTCCACCTGCTTTTCGGTATAAACCCGCAGCGGCGAGCCTTCCGGCATCCAGACGGCCGCATATTTCTTCGCGGACGCGCGCCCCCGCGACGGCAAGATGGCCAGACGCAGAATGGCTTGCCAGACGAGCATAGGTATTTCGACGACGCGCGGGTCGGACAGAAACTGTGCGAGATAGCGGCGCACCGCGGCCGGCGTCGGCGCATCGGGCGTGCCGAGATTGATCAGCAGCACGGCGACACGGTGCGACGCGGCAGGCTGCGACGGCAGCTCGAGGTCAAAACGCATAGGCAACACGCAAAGGCGCGCTCGGCCCCTTGAGGCTCGGAGCAAAGCATCGGTTCAGATCCGGACCATTATAGCGGCGAGGTTTGCCAGGCATACTCGGCCATTCGGCCGATTGGCAGCGCGCAGCGGCGCGCGGACACTACTGCTGGCTGAGCGCCATCGAAAGCAGGCGCGCGGTGATGTCGACGATTGGAATCACGCGGTTATAGGCCATCCGCTTCGGCCCGATCACGCCGAGCGTGCCGACGATCTTGCCGTTCACCTCGTACGGAGCCGTCACGACGCTCATTTGCTCGATCGGCACGAGATTCGATTCGCCGCCAATGAAAATCTGCACGCCTTGCGCGTGGCTCGACACGTCCAGCAACTGAAGGAGGCTCGTCTTTTGATCGAAAACGTCGAACAGCTTGCGCAGACGCGCCATGTCGGACGAGAGGTCCGCCACTTCCAGCAGGTTGCGCTCGCCGGAAATCAACACCGTCTCGCCGGTGTCCGTTTCGTCCGTGCTCGCGGTAACGGCGGCGTGCATGAGCGTCGTCATGTCGCCGCGCAGTTGGTCGATCTCTTCGCGCAAGCGCCGGCGCACGTCGTCGAACGAGAGGCCCGCGAAATGGGCGTTGATGTAATTGGAGGCTTCCGTGAGTTGAGACGGCGAGTAGTCGCGCTGCGTCGCCATGATGCGGTTCTGCACATCGCCTTCGGGCGTCACGATGATCAGCAAGATGCGCTGGTCGGACAAACGCATGAACTCGATCTGCTTGAACACGTGGCTGCGCCGCGGCGTCAGCACGACGCCCGCGAACTGCGAGAGGTTCGACAGCACGCTCGCGGCGGCGGCGACCACCTTCTGCGGCTCGCCCGCCTGCAGCGTGGTCTTGACCGTCTGGGTGACGGCCTCTTCCTCGGCCGCCGACTCGATGGTCAGCATCGTGTCGACGAACAGGCGGTAGCCGCGCGGCGTCGGAATCCGGCCAGCCGAGGTGTGCGGGCTGATCACGAGACCCAGCTCCTCGAGGTCCGACATCACGTTGCGGATCGTCGCCGGGCTCAACTCGAGCCCGGAGTAGCGCGATAACGTGCGCGAGCCGACCGGCTGACCTTCGGCGATGTATCGCTCGATCAGCGTCTTGAGGAGGGTTTGTGCGCGTGGATCTAACATGACGCAAAAGTTTAGCTTATCGGCGGCTGCCCCGCGAGCGCGTAGCCCCCGCGCGGCAACCGCGCGGGCGTCTAAAATGTCATCAGGGCGTCACCATTCTAGCGACAAATCGATGCCGATCGCATACGCGACACGGATAGCCGGATCCCCAAAAGACGCGCGACGACGGTACTTTTCAATCCGCACCTATGGTGTAATGCCGGCATGGAAATTGGCAGCCAGTTCAAGACCGTTGCGCTCGTCGGGCGCAGCAATACACCGGCCATCAGCGAGCCGCTGATGGAGCTCGCCGCGTGCATCGCAAAGCTCGGGCTGGAGGTCGTCTTCGAAGCGGAGACGGCGCGCGATATCGGCGTGACAGGCTATCCGGCGCTCACCCCCGCGGAGATCGGCGCGCGCGCGGACGCGGCCGTCGTGCTCGGCGGCGACGGCACGATGCTCGGCATCGGCCGGCAGTTGGCGCCGTACAAGACGCCGCTGATCGGCATCAACCACGGGCGGCTCGGCTTTATCACCGATATCGCCGCGGCCGACATGCAGCAAGTCGTCCCGCAGATGCTCGCCGGCAGCTTCGAGCGCGAAGAGCGCTCACTGCTCGAGTCGCGGATCATGCGCAACGGCGAGCCGATCTACCACGCGCTAGCGTTCAACGACGTGGTCGTGAACCGCAGCGGCTTTTCAGGCATGGCGGAATTGCACGTGTCGGTGGACGGCCGCTTCATGTACAACCAGCGCTCGGACGGGCTGATCGTGGCGACGCCGACCGGTTCGACCGCCTACGCGCTGTCGTCGCAAGGGCCGATCCTGCATCCGCAGTTAGGCGGCATCGTGCTCGTGCCGATCGCGCCGCACGCGCTGTCCAATCGGCCGATCGTGCTGCCCGACGACAGCAAGGTCAGCATCCAGATCATCGCGGGGCGCGACGTCAACGTGAACTTCGACATGCAATCGTTCACCGCGCTCGAGCTCAACGATACGATCGACGTGCGCCGCTCGCGCCATACGGTGCCGTTCCTGCACCCGGTCGGCTACAGCTACTACGCGACGCTCAGAAAGAAGCTGCACTGGAACGAGCACCCGTCGCTCGACAACGATCCGCTCGTGTAACCCCGCGACCCTCCATGCTCCGCCACCTCTCGATACGCGACTTCGTCATCGTCGCCGCGCTCGATCTCGAATTCGATCGCGGTTTTACTGTTTTCTCGGGTGAAACGGGCGCCGGCAAATCGATCCTGATCGACGCGCTCGCGCTGACGCTCGGCGCCCGCGCCGACGCGAGCGTCGTGCGCACCGGCCAGAGCCGCGCCGACATCACCGCCGAATTCGCCACCCACGAGCAGGTCGAGCGCTGGCTCGACGAGCAGGCGCTCGGCGCTAGCGGCGACGGCAACAGCGAGGACTGCGTGCTGCTGCGCCGCGTCGTCGATGCGAACGGACGCTCGCGCGCGTTCATCAACGGTACGCCGGCAACGCTGACACAGTTGCGCGAGGTCGGCGAAATGCTCGTCGATATTCATGGCCAGCACGCGCATCAGTTGCTGATGCGTCCGGACGCACAGCGCGACCTGTTCGATACCCACGCCGGGCTCACCGCCGCGGCAGCGGGCGTCATGCGCGCGCACCGGGCGTGGCGCGATGCCGCGCACGCGGTCGAACTGGCGCAAACGCGCGACCGCGAACTGCAGTTGGAACGCGAGCGGCTCGCCTGGCAGCTCGCCGAACTCGACAAGCTCGCGCCGCAGCCGGGCGAATGGGAAGAGATCGGCGCCGAGCACCGGCGGCTGTCGCATTCGGCGAACCTGATCGAAGGCGTTCAGGGCGCGCTCAACGCACTGTCCGAGTCGGATGACGCGATGGTCGCCCAGCTCGGCTCGATCGTGTCGAAGCTGCGCGACCTCGCCGAGATCGATCCGGCGCTCAACGACGCCCTGGCGTCGCTCGAACCGGCCGAAATCCAATTGCGGGAGGCGGCCTACTCGCTCACGCACTATGCGCAAAGGCTAGAGCTCGATCCGGATCGCCTCGCGCAAGTCGATAGGCGGCTCGACGCGCTGCATTCGATCGCGCGTAAATTCCGCCTGCAGCCCGAGACGCTGCCCGAAGAGCACGAAGCCCGCCGCGCGCAATTGGCGGCGCTCGATGCCGCCGCGGATCTCGACGGACTGCGCGCGGCCGTTGCCAAGGCGAAGGAAGCCTATCTCGTCGAAGCCAAAGCGTTGTCGAAAGCGCGCGTGAAGGCCGCGAAGTCGCTCGGCGCGGCGGTGACAATGGGGATGCAGGAATTGTCGATGACGGGCGGCAGCTTCGAAGTCGCGCTCGTG
>DATGHJ010000450.1:0-2271 GCA_035308085.1 Trinickia sp.
GAGTTCGATGAAATCGCCGTCGGGCGTGTTCCAGCGCTCGCGCCAGTAGTCGACTACGGGGCGGCGCCCGAACAGCGCGGGAACGATGGTCTGTGCGTGGCCCGTCGGCAGCCAGAGCGGCGGGTTGTACAGCATCTCGACGAGCGCGCTTCTGTCCTTTGCGGACCTTTCGGCCGCCGGCATCGACGCCGGGTTCTTATGCGCCGTACTCATGCCATCCCCCCACAAACCCAATCTCTACCCATCGAGCGCAAGGCGCGCTCAGTGCAGCGGCCCCTGTCCGTGCCGCAGCTTCGCGGCAAAGTGCGTGGCCGTTTCTTCCGGCATCGGGCTCGCGTGAATGTGCGCGATGCGCCATTCGCCGCGCTCGTGAACCATCACGTACGTCGAGAACACCATGCGCGGCGTGTCGAGCGGATCGGCTGGCTGGTGAGCTTCGGCGATCGCGTAGACGACGGTGCCGAGGCTGTCGTAGACGCGAATATCGAGCGGCTCGATCGATGCCGGCAACGCCCCCGCTTCCAACTGCGCCGCGAGCCCCGCGCGAATGTGCTCGAGACCGTGCCAGTGCGAGCCGTCCGCGCAGATGTAGCTCGCGAAGTCCTCGTCGATCCACAGGCTCATCATGCTGTCGATGCTGCCATCCGTGACGGCCTGGTAGAACGCGTTGAGGGAATCGGCTGCGGCTTCGAAGAGGCGGGCAAAACGTGGCATGGCTCGTTAGTCTCTTGCGCGCGGCGGCGCGCCGTTTCGGTCAGTGATATTGAACGCACAAACGATTTGGAGCTTCCGTGCGTCAGCGCTCGCCGAGCAGCATCCCGCGCAGGTCGCCGAATACCTGTTCTGCGCTCAATTCGCGCAGGCAGTTCAGATGGCCCAGCGGACATTCGCGCTGAAAACAGGGACTGCATTCGAGATGCAGCCATTGTACCTTTGCGAGCTCCGACAATGGCGGCGTGTGGCGCGGATCCGTCGAGCCGTAGACGGCCACGAGCGGGCGCCGCAGGGCAGCCGCGACGTGCATCAGGCCCGAATCGTTGGTGACGACGGCGCTCGCGCGCGAGATCAGCGCGCAGGCTTCGCCGAGCGAGGTCTGTCCGCACAGATTGCGCACGTTCGGCGCGCGCTCGGAGATCGCTTGCGCGAGCGGGGCGTCCTTGCCCGAGCCGAGCGCGACGATCTGCGTGTACGGGAACGACTGCCCGACGATCTGCGCGAGCGCCGCGAAATGCTCGGGCGGCCAGCGCTTGGCGGTGCCGTATTCCGCGCCGGGGCAGAACACGATGAGCGGCACGCGCGTATCGAGGTTGAAACGCGCCGACACGCGCGACGCCTCGTTGAGGTCGGACTCGAGCCGCGGCATCGGCAGGCTTTCGTGCAGCTTCGGCACGTTGGCGCCGGGCGCGTAGGCGAGGGCGGCGTAATGGCCGCTCATCGGCGGCCGCTCGTCCTTGCGCGGATTCGCGTGACGCACGTTCAAGAGGCCGAAGCGGTTTTCTCCGGTGTAGCCGATGCGCAGTGCGATTCCCGCCAGCCACGGAATCAGCGCCGATTTGAGCGAATTCGGCAGCACGTAGGCGGCGTCGTAGCCGACGTCGCGCAAGTCGCTCGCGAGCTGCCAGCGGCGCAGCAGTTGCAGCTTGCCGTGGGCGAGATCGGTCGCGTAGACGTCGCGGATTTCCGGCATCCGTTCGAGCACGGGCGCGACCCAGCCGGGCGCGACCGCATCGATGGCGATGCGCGGATGGAGTTTCTTCAGGAGCGCAAACAGCGGTTGCGCCATCAATGCGTCACCAATCCAGTTCGGTGCGATAACCAGCGCGCGACGCATCAGTAGGGATTCCGATGTCGTGTGAAAACGCGGCGCGCGGGTACGCGTCGCGTTCGGGTTGTATGGGAGAAAGGGTGACGGGGCCGGCGCGAGCGGCCGGCCGGCACCGGGCGCAGTCCGCGCGGGCTCAATGGCCCCGGATGACTTCGCCGTCGCGCAGCTTGTAGCGCGTGCTGCAGTACGGACAGCGAGCTTCGCCGTGCGTCACGTCGATGAACACGCGCGGATGCGTCATCTTGCGGTCCATCTTCGGGTTCGGGCAGTACGCGGGCAGATCCTTGGCCGTCAGTTCGACCAGCGGCATTTCCTTGATTTCGCTCATGAGGACAATATCTCGTTGTATGCGTGTGCGCGCCGCTCGCCTTTCGCGGGCGGCGCAGGAATTAGATTTTAGTCAGCCAGTGCGCGTATTTCGGGTTCTTGCCGGCGACGACATCGAA
>DATGHJ010000451.1:0-2527 GCA_035308085.1 Trinickia sp.
CGTTGATCCGGTAATACAGGTCCTCGCGGAAGGTGCCGGCCGCGATCATCTCGCGCAGGTTGCGGTGCGTCGCGCAGATCACGCGCAGGTCCACGGGAATCGCGCGTGTGCCGCCAAGCGGCACCACGACGCGCTCTTGAAGCACGCGCATCAGGCGCACTTGTTGAGCGATCGGCATGTCGCCGATTTCGTCGAGAAAGAGCGTGCCGCCGTCGGCCTGCACGATCTTGCCCGCGGCCCCGCGCTTCTTCGCGCCGGTGAACGCGCCGTCTTCATAGCCGAAGAGTTCGGCTTCGATGAGCGTATCGGGCAGCGACGCGCAATTGACAGCGACGAAGGGCGCCGCGCGCCGCGGTGAATCTTCGTGGATTGCGCGCGCGAGCCATTCCTTGCCGGTGCCGGTCTGGCCAAGGACGAGGATCGGGATGTCGCGCCCGCGCACTTTCTCGACACGGCGCAGCACGGCCGACATCTGTGCGTCACCGGTGTCGAGCGACGCGAGCGTGATGGTGGCGGTTTTATCAGCGGCGGGCTTCGGCGATAACGAAGCGGCGCCTCTGACGGGCGCGGCCAGAACCGGCCCCGGCCGCGCGCCAGCAAACTCGCCGCGCGCGACCACCTTGACGCCACTCGGCAGCGTCAGCGTCACGCATTCGCTGGGTGCACGCGCGACGTGCTGCAGCAGCGCGGCAAACGGGATGCCGAAGAGCGCGGCGAACGGCTGCCGCTGCAGCGAAGCAAGCAGTCCGCCAAGCTGAAAGAGGGCGCTGCGGTTCGCGGACAGCAGCATGCCGTCCGGCGCGAACGCAGCGAGCCCTTCGAACAAGGTGCCGACGAATTCCGCGCGCGCGTGAAAGCGGATGCGTACGGCGTTCGCGAATTGGTTTGCGAACAGATGGTTCTCGATCATCTGCGCGGACATCCGCACGAGCGCGAGCGTGTGCTTGTGAAAGCCGCGCGCGTCGCCGCTCACGTCGAGCGCGCCGATCGTGCGGCCGAACGGATCGGCGATTGGCGCACACGAGCACGTGAGGATGCGGTTGGCGCGCAGGAAATGTTCGTCGGCGTGGACGACAGTCGGAACGCTCTCGACTAGGGCCGTGCCGATCGCGTTCGTGCCCCGATCCGATTCCGCCCACGACACGCCGGCGCAGAGCGCGACACGGTTCGCTTTCTCGATGAAGTCGCTGTCGCCGAGGCTGTGCAGGATGACCCCGTGCTGGTCGGTGAGCAGCACCATGCTTTGCGTATCGACGATCTGCGCGTGCAGCGTTTCCATCACCGGCAGCGCGTGCGTGTAAAGAGACTGATTGCGTTCGATCAGCCCGCGCAGCGCCGCGCTTTGGAGCGGATGAAAATCGGGCGTTTCCGAGGCGCGCAGGCCGACTTGAAGCGAGCGGGCATGGGCTTGCCCGATAACGTCGACATGGCTTCCCGCCGGCGTCATGGCACGAGATTGGGTCACATCTGTCTCCGATTTTTGTCGTGGCGTTTGCCGGAAATCATACAAGATGCGGTGCGCAAGCCGAACCGATCCGCGCGGCCGCTGTGCTCGGGACAGCCCGTCTTGCGTTCCGCGCGAAAGGTGCAATCATGAAAGCGGGAAGCGCGCATGCACCGCGTTTTGTAGGGCCTGCAGCTATGTATGGGGCCAGGGTAGGGGCTAAAGCGCTAACTCTGGCCGACCGCCGAAGGCTCCAAGTAAGCGCTGAAGCGCTAACTTGGAGCAACTCCGGCATGATGCCAGAGTAAGCGCTAAAGCGCTAACTCTGGCCGACACTCGAGGCCGCCATGGTACAGACGGAATTCAGAATCGTATTGGCCGTCATCGCGGCGTTCGTCGCGATCGCCGGTATCGCCGTGGCCATCCACGGCATGCTCTTCGATCAGGACAATTCGCTGCTGTTCGGCAGCATAGCGATCGGAGTCGGCGTCTTCGGATGTGCGCTACTGCTCAACGTCTGGCCGAAAGACATGAAAGACCAATCCGAGCACCCAGAAAATCAGCACGCCCCCTGAGATTGTTGGGTACAGGATTGCCGTGGTTTCGTCGGTCGATTGGCGATATCCGCCTGACGTTGCGGGAAAACTTGCTCCTCTCGCGAAACCGTCTAAAGTGAATGAAATTGGTGTGACAGCCATGTTTCGCCAATTTGATCGCGCGTCGACAACAATGGAGGCAAATTGAAGCGGTGCGCGGCACAAGTGTTTTCATCCGTCACGGCAAAGGCGATTCCCATGCAGATCAATTTCCCGAACGAAACCCCTGAGTACTCGGGGCGCGAGCTGACTTTAGCGTTCCCGGCGTTGGTCGATGGGGAACGTGTGCAGTGCAGCATCACCGCTGAAGCAATGGAAGATCACTTCGGCGCAGCCTCCTATCGCTTCGAAGACATGATCGGTGCGTTCGATACGCACCGTGAGCGCATCGAGGCGGCGGCTCGCCGTCTGCTTTCGGAAACCAGGGCGCAATGCCTGGTTTTGCGCAGCGGCTATGTGAGGTTCTACGAGGCGAACTGGCGCGCGT
>DATGHJ010000452.1:0-3780 GCA_035308085.1 Trinickia sp.
GATCCAAGGCTAATTGAGGATTTGGAAAAAATTAATTTCTTTCCAACAATAAGTCTCCTTGCTTCTTCTTTTGGCATATCGGAAATTGGCGCGGCATCCAATAACGATTTAACGTACCAATGCCCTTTTAAAGTTGGGCTAGCCGAAGCATGAGTTGTGATGCATAAGAGCACGAAAATGATGCGCAATAGATATCTCATTGTTATTTATTCTATTTCTTTGCACCTGCGAGCGTGGCTCTAAATGGGGCGGTCTCTTCTCGCCTCCGTTCAATTAAACCACGCAAACGAACAGATTTCCCACCCTGATTAGAAGTGGCCCGAGCCTCCATGCGATCAGCAGCAATGTCGAAGTTGTTATCATTTATAGCCTCAAATACACGGAATGAGCCACTTGGTCCATTATTGTAGACAAAACCTACCAACGCATCGAACTGCTCCTGATTAAGCTCCTGCGTCACATTCCGTCTGATTGCGTTTTCAGCATCGCGGATGCGGAATGCATATCGGAAGCCTGCTTGATTTGCCACTCCCAATGGATGACATCGATTTCATTCTTATGGCTTGAATCATTCGATTCGCCGTCGATTCCAGCCATCTTGATGAACATATCTTGTGCCATGCTGCCTCCCTAGAATAATAGAAATCATTTGCTCTGCCCCCCACCATAGAGGTCACCACAAGCCGTGTTCGAGCTTGGCAAAGCTGTACGATCCTAATAGAGAAGGATAACTAATCATTGCGGCATGTTGACGCATCAACAGGTTGTTGAGATTCTTCACGAAGTCGACGCGCGAGAGCACCTTGATGCCATTCGTCGCGACCATCCGCAACAGCACGAGAATCGCATCACCCATCGCGCAGACGAAGCGACTCTTCACGCCGGTCACGCCGGTCACGCCGATCAGGCCGAGGTGCGGCGAGAGCGACGTGTGCGGGAACGACTCGGGGGACAGATGCAGCCGGCGGTTAAGTTGAGTCCATCCCCAAACTTCGTCTGCCATTGCGCAGCAGCAAAAAAAAATGCCACGGAAATCTGTGGCATTTTTCTTGAACGGTGCGTTCTGCGCGCGTCAGCGCGCACTGCAGACCCACTCAATGCGCATCCGCAATCCGCCGCTCGAGCTCATGACCGCCCGCCGAAGGCGTCTCGACCGCATGCCGCTCGAGATCGCGTCCTGCCTGTCGAATGTCCTTCTTCGCGTCCTTCTCGCCCCTCACGCCGTTGAAGATCAGGTTCAGCACGACCGCCGACGTCGACGCGAGCAGGATGCCGCTGTGCAGAACCGGCGACAACGCGCCCGGCAGTTGCTGGAAGAAGTGCGGCGAGACAACCGGCACGAGACCCAGGCCGACGCTCACCGCCACGATGAACAGGTTGTTGTGGTTCTTCACGAAGTCGACGCGCGACAGCACCTTGATCCCGTTGGCCGCGACCATTCCGAACATCACGATGCCCGCGCCGCCGAGCACGAACGCCGGCACCGACGCCACGACTTGCGCCATCTTCGGAAACAGGCCGAGCAGCACGAGGATCACGCCGCCCGTGGCGCAGACGAAGCGGCTCTTCACGCCGGTCACGCCGATCAGGCCGACGTTCTGCGAAAACGAGGTATGCGGGAACGAGTTGAAGATGCCGCCGATCAGCGTGCCGAGGCCGTCGACGCGCAAGCCGCGCACGAGCGTCTCGCGATCCACCGGACGCTCGACCATGTCGCCGACCGCGAGGAACATGCCCGTCGATTCGATGAACGTGACGAACATCACGGTGACCATCGTCGCGATCGCGAGCGGGTCGAAGTGCGGCAGGCCGAAGTGGAACGGCATCACGAAGCCGACCCACGGGGCGGCCGTCACGCCGTCGGTGTTCACGTGGCCCGTGACGAACGCGATCACGAAGCCCGCGACGATCCCGAGCAGCACCGAGATATTGGCGATGAAGCCGCGGCCGAACTTGTTGATCAAGAGGATCAGTGTGAGCACGATGAGCGACAGGCCAATGTAGAGCGGATTGCCGTAGTCGGGATTGCCGACGCCGCCTGCTGCCCAGTTGATGCCGACTTCCATCAGCGACAGCCCGATCACTGCGATCACGGTGCCGACCACGACCGGCGGGAAGAACCGCAGCAGCTTGCCGATCATCGGCGCGAGCACGATGCCGATGACGCCGGCGGCGATCGTCGAGCCGAAGATGTCGAGGATGCCGAGATGCGGGTTGGTGCCGATCGCGACCATCGGGCCGACGGCGGCGAACGTGCAGCCCATGATCACCGGCAGGCGGATACCGAAGATCCACAGGCCGAGGGTCTGGATCAGCGTGGCGATGCCGCAGGAGAACAAGTCGGCGCTGATCAGGAAGGCGATCTGGTCTTTCGGCAGGTGCAGTGCGCCGCCGACGATCAGCGGCACCGCGACCGCGCCGGCGTACATGACCAGCACGTGTTGAATGCCGAGTGTGAGCAGTTGCCCGAAGGGCAGTCGCTCGTCGACCGGATGGACCGTATTCGCTTGCATGTGTCTCGCTCCAATATCTCGTTTTTGAGTGCCTCCAAGGTATGCGGAACGAAACGCGCCAACAAGAGCACTGGAGGCTATTCCGTGCTTTCCGGCATCGATATGCGCTGCATGCGAAAAGACGTATGAGCGGCGCCGCGCGCGCCGCATCGCAGGGACGGAGCCCCGCAGGGCGCGTTGTCGCGCGAACCTGTCGGCCGCCGTGGCGGATCGCGACGTGTCGGTTCGGCTATGGGGTGTATTTCGTTTTGAGCATAGTGGTGTTTTGGCGTCGCGGCGTGCATGGGTGGGTAAACCCGCGCCAGACGCCATTCTTCAGCCGGCGGCAAAGAATTGCGCAGGGGCGCCGAGTCCGAATTCGCGGCGCGGTTATCATCGATGGCGATTCCACCCGATCACATTTTGCGCTATGCGTTTTCTTGGCATCGACCTCGGCACCGGCTCCCTGAAACTCGCGACGATCGACGGCGACGGACGCGAATGCGCAACCGCGAGCGTCGCGTACGCCATCGAGACACCGCAGCCGGGCTGGGCAGAGATGCGCGTCGAGGTGTGGTGGCGCGCGCTCATCGAAGCCGCAGCGCGCTTGCCCGTGCAGGAGCGCGATGCGGTGTGCGCGATCGGTTTTTCGGGGCAGATGCACGGTGTCGTGCTGACGGCCGAAGACGGCAGCGCGGTGCGGCCGGCGCTGCTCTGGCCCGACACGCGCGCGGCCGGCCTGCTCGACGCATGGCCCGAGCCGCAGCCGAATCCGGTTGCGCCGGGCATGGCCGGGCCGCTCTTGCGCTGGATCGTGTGCAACGAGCCGCAATCGGCGGCCGCGACGCGCTGGGCATTGCAGCCGAAGGACTGGCTGCGCGCGGCGCTGGGCGGGGTGGTCGCGACCGATCCGTCCGATGCATGCGCGACCGCGCTCGCCGACGCGTCGGGCGCGTGGGATCGCGCGCAAATCGACGCGCTCGGCTTGCCGCCGCAATGGTTCGCGCCGCTTGCGCCGTCGTATGCGGCGGGCGGCACGCTGTCGGCGGACGCGGCTCGCGCGCTCGGCTTGCGCGAAGGCATCGTGCTCGCGGTTGGCGCGGGCGACACGCCCTGCGCGGCGCTCGGCAGCGGTCTCGCGCACGACGGCGACGCGCTCCTGACCACCGGCACCGGTGGCCAGATCGTCGTGCTCGCAACAGCGGCGCCGCGAGTGGCACGCGGCCTGCACGCGTATCGCGCGGCGACCGACCATGGGTACCGGATGGCGGCGATGCAAAACGTCGGC
>DATGHJ010000453.1:0-5507 GCA_035308085.1 Trinickia sp.
CCTCCGCGAGCACCGCGAGCCAGAAGTCGCCGGTGTTGATCAGGTAGAAGTAGGGGATCGCCCACACGAGGAAGACGACGGCCGAGATCAGCAGGATCGTGCGGCGGTTGATGATGTCGGCGAGCAGCGAGCCGATGATCATGAACACCAGCATCGAAGCGGCGGCGATGAGGCCGATCGTCTCCGCTTCCGTTCCGGCGAAGCCGACCGCCTTCATGTAGCTCGTGCCGAACACGAAGCTCAGGAAGAACGCGCCGCCGAACATCGCGTTCACGAGCGACGTGCGCAGGATGCGCAGCGGCATTTCCGCCCACACGCGGGCAGCCGGGTTCTTGAGCCTTTGCTCGCCCTGCTTGAAGCGCTCGAAGACGAAGCTGTCCATCGTGCGGGTGCGGATCACGATGCCGACGATCGCCACCGCGAAGCCGACAAAGAAGAAGATCCGCCAGCCCCAGTCGGTGAACTGCGCGGGCGACATCAGCGACTTGACCAGGATGACCGAGCCGAAGCCGAGGAGCAGGCCGATCGGGATCGCGAATCCGACCCAGGCGCCCCAGAACGCCCGGCGCTTCGAGTTCGCCGCCTGCTCCACGACCCACGTCGAAGCGGTGCCGAATTCGGCGCCGAAGCTGATGCCTTGCAACAGACGAAACACAATCAGGAGGATCGGGGCGCTGGCGCCGATGCTGTCGTAAGTCGGCGTCAGTCCGATGGCAAGGGTGCTCAGGCCCATCAGCAGCAGCGCATAGACCATCGCGTCCTTGCGGCCGGCGCGATCGGCGATGTTCCCGAAGATGAACGCGCCCACCGGGCGGATCACGATGCCGAGGCCGTACACGCCGATCGCAGCCGCGATCGCGGCGAGATTGGGCAGCTTGAAGAAGACTCCGCCCCAAACGGTGGCGGCGATGATCCCCGTGACGAGGAAGTCGTACTGCTCGATGATCGATCCGATGATGCTGGCGAGCGCAACCTTGAAGATCTGCTGCTGCGAGGGCGCTGCTACACCTGCTTCTGCGATTGCCATGCTTTGTCTCCGTTCTTGTCTTGCGCTGGTTAACCGTTGTCGGGAGCATCCATTGCGCCCCGTCCCCGTTTGGTTCGAATCATCCTCGCTTCTGCGCATTTTCATTAATTGAGGCGATCCCTAGTACATCAATCGTCGGCAAGGCCCAGGCGGTTCGGCTGGCGGCGCTCGATCGCCCACTTGAGCAAGGCCGCCGCGCGCAGCGGCCCATGCGCGAATTTTCCGTAAGGCAAAGTCAGGAACAACGCGATCACCGCGCCCAGGTGAATCGCGAGCAACGTGGGCATCGCGGCGCTCGTGCGCCACGCGGCAAGCGCGAGACCGGTCACGGCAATGAACAGCAGCAGCGCGATGAAGCCGAGATCCATCGGCTTTTGTTGCGCATCGCCCTGCAGCGGGTGGCGGCGCAGATTCAGCCAGCCGAGGCCGAGCGTGCCGATCGCGATGCCGATGCCGCCTGCGATGCCCAGCAGCACCGGCAGGCTCGTGTACGCATACGGCGCCTCGAGACGGAGCAGGTAGTGATAGAGCGTGGCGACGCTCGTCGACAGGAAGCACAGCAAGAAGCCGTAGAAGGTCGCCTGGTGGAAGTGCCGGCGGGCGAGCGAGAAGCGGTCGTCGTCGTTGTTGCAGCCATCGCCGTGGCCGCCGCCGAGATATTTGAGCGTCGCCACCGCCGCGGTGGCCTCGGCCGCTTGCGCGGCGCCCGCCGCGCCGGGCGCCAGCTCGCGCCAGAAGCGCCGCACGCCGACGCCGAGCGCGCCGAGCGCGAACAGGAACACCGGCGCGAAGATGCCCGCCATCAGTTCGTGCGAAAACACGTCGTAGAAGCTGCCGCCGGGCGCTGCGCGCCATAGGGTGCCGGACAGCGCGAGCGCGAGAACCAGGAACAGCGCGATGCCGATGGCGAGCGCCAGCGAGACCACGAGCCCGTTGCGCGCGTAGAGTCGCCCGAAAGCGCTCGGCCACGCGTAGAGGCCGTACGTGCGCAGACGCACGCGAGCCATCGCCTGCGGCACGTTCACCGCGAACTCATGGGGCGGCGCGTACTGGCACGCGTACAGGCACGCGCCACAGTTGTGGCAGAGGTTCGCGAGGTAATGCACGTCGGCGTCGCCGAACGCGAGACGTCGCGTCATCGCCGGAAATACCGCGCAAAAGCCTTCGCAATAGCGGCATGCATTGCAGATCTGCAGGATCCGCGCGGCTTCGTTCTCAGGGGCCGCGGCGGGCGCAACGACCGGCGCACCGTCCGCCGCGGCCTGGGCTTGGCGGATCAGGGTTTCAAGCGGCTGCATCTGCATGTTCCTTGCGTGCCGCGACGGCCGCGTTGCTGCCCGCGATGCGGCCGAAGGCCGTCCCGATGCTCATGCCGACGCCCGCCGTGTAACCCTGGCCGAGCACGTTGCCCGCCATCATTTCGCCGGCCACGAAAAGGTTCGGGCTCGGGACGCCGCCGAAGTGGACCGCGGCCGTCTGGTCGGTCTTCAGGCCGAGATAGGTGAAGGTGACGCCCGGCCGCAGCGCGTAGCCGAAGAAGGGCGCGGTGTCGATCGGACGGGCCCAGTGCGTCTTGGGCGGCGCGAGATCGCCGGTGCGGCAGTCGTCGAGCCGCGTGTGGTCGAACGTGCCGGGCTGGCACGCCGCGTTGTAGGTGTCGAGGGTCTGCATGAAGCGGGCTTCGTCGAGGTTGAGCGCGCGGGCGAGCTCCGGCAGGCTCGCCGCGCGCGTGCCCGGAAACACGGGGGGCATGAAACGGCCGACGGCCTTCGCATCGATGATCGAGAACGCGATCTGGCCCGGTTGCTGCGCGACGAGCCGGCCCCAGATCGCGTAGCGCTTCGGCCAGAAATCCTCGCCTTCGTCGTAGAAGCGCGCCGCGTCGCGGTTGACGACGACGCCGAGCGACACGCAGTCGATGCGCGTGCAGATCCCGCCGTCGTAGAGCGGCGCGCGCGCGTCGATCGCTACCATGTGCGCCTGGGTCGGGTCGCCGATGCGGTCCGCGCCCGCGTCGAGCATGAAGCGCAGCAGCGTGCCGTTGTTAAAGCGCGTGCCGCGGATCAGGAAATTATCGGCCGGGTACTCGCCGCGCGCGTTCTCGCCCCACGCGGCCCGCAGCCACTCGCGATTCGATTCGAAACCGCCCGCTGCGAGCACGCAGCTGCGCGCTGCGATGCGTTCGCCGCCCGCATAAGCCGCGACGAAGCGCGGGCCGTCGAGCTCGAGCCGGTCGACGGGCGCGTCGTAACGGATCTGCGCGCCGAGCCGCTCGGCGCTGCGGTAATACGCGTTGACGAGCGCCTTGCCGCCGCCCATGAAGAACGCATTGGTGCGCGCCGTGTGCAGCGCGCCCGACAGCGATGGTTGGAAACGCACGCCGTGACGGACCATCCACGGGCGGCAGGTCGACGAGGCCCGGATCACGAGGCGGGCGAGCGCTTCGTTCGTCTGTCCGCCGGTGACCTTCAACAGGTCCTGCCAGAACTCCTCTTCGGGATATTCACCGGCGAGCACGTCCTGAGGGGCGTCGTGCATGCAGCGCAGATTGCGCGTGTGCTGCGAATTGCCGCCGCGCCATTCACGCGGCGATGCTTCGAGGAGCAGCACCGACGCGCCCGCCTCGCGCGCCATCAGCGCGGCGCAAAGGGCGGCATTGCCGCCGCCGATAACCAGAACATCGACCACTTGATGCGTCACGCTCGTCCACGGGAATCGAAGATCAGACGATAAGTCTCGGCCTGCGCCAGGTCGACGTCAATTGCAATTAAGGCATCGATTATTAGAAAATCGGCATCAATCGACCGACGGTGTCCCATGAGCATCCATTTCGACTTGAACGATCTTGTCGCCTTTCGCGCCCTTGCCGATCTCGGCAGCTTCCGAAAGGCCGCTGACGCGGTGCATCTGTCTCAGCCGGCGTACAGCCGCCGCATCGACAAGCTCGAGCGCGCGCTCGGCGTGCGGCTCATCGAGCGCACGACGCGGCGCGTGACGCTGACGGCAGCCGGACGCGAGTTCGAGCGCAAGGTGCGCGTGCTGCTCGACGATCTCGACAACGCGCTGCTCGGCATCCGCGGCGATCCCGGCACGCGTGGCGACCGCGTGACGCTGGCGTGCGTGCCGTCGTCCGTTCACCACTTCGTTTCGAAGGTGCTGCGGCGCTATGGCGAAACGCATCCGCGCGTGCAGGTCATCGTGCTCGACGCCAAGGCCAACGAGGTGCGCGAGGCGGTGTCGCAGGGCGAGGCGGATTTCGGCCTGACCTTCGTCGATGCGCACGAGGGCGATGTCGAATTCACACCGCTCGTCGAAGACCGTTTCGTGCTCGCGTGCCGGCGCGACCATCCGCTCGTCGGCGAGCGCAGCGTGAGCTGGGCGCGGCTTGGCGGCTACCCATTCATCGCGCTCGCGCGCACGTCCGGCAACCGGCTGATCATCGATCGCGCGCTCGCGGGCGCGGCTGTGCGTCCGCGCGTCGCCTACGAGGTGCAGACCGGGGCCACGGCGCTGGCGCTCGTCGAGGCCGGGCTCGGCGTGGCCGCGGTGCCGGCCATCGCCATGTCGGGCACGGAGCATCCGGTGCTCGCGAGCGTGCCGCTCGTCGAGCCGGAAGTGACGCGGACCATCGGTCTCATCCACCGGCGCGGGCGCGCGCTGTCGGCGAGTGCGCAGCACCTGTTCGAGCTGTTCGCGCAGCCATTGTGACGCGCTGACGCAGCACGTTGCCTCACGCGGGTCCCCGACCCGAACGCGCGACGCTTTACTCCCACTCGGCCGTCGTCTGTTCCGGATCGGCGAGCGTGAGCCCGCCCGCCGGCAGCGGCAGCGCCGTCTTGTAGCGCACCTGCTTGAGCGCGAAGCTGGAACGGATGTTCGACACGCCCGGAATCGTCGTCAGCCGGTCGATGATGAAGCGCTCGAGCGTGCGCATGTCCGGCATTACGACGCGCAGCAGATAGTCGGCGTCGCCAGACATCAGGTAGCACTCCATTACCTCGGGCCGCTGCGAGATGGCTTCTTCGAAACGCCGCAGCGCGTCCTCGACCTGCTTCTCGAGGCTCACCTGGATGAACACGTTGATCCGCAGGCCGAGCGGCTCGGGATCGAGCAGGGTGACCTGCTGCTTGAAGAGGCCGAGCTTCTCGAGCGCGCGCACGCGATTGAAGCAGGGCGTCGGCGACAAGTTGACGGAGTGCGCGAGCTCCGCGTTCGTGATTCGAGCATTCTGCTGAAGCTGGTTCAGGATGCCGATGTCGATGCGGTCGAGGCGCCGCGGGTTTGAGCCCATAGTCGAAATATTCCGGAAGTTTGGTTGTCACCAGAATATTTACACTACCGCAGCCGGAAAACTCAAGGAAATGAGACGCAAATTTTGCGGCGCGGCAGGTAGCATGATTTCCCATTGATGCACGCCCCAGGGCCTGCGTGCGGGAGATCAGCGATGACGGATTTATCGAGCGGTATCGAGCAGACCAAA
>DATGHJ010000454.1:0-2867 GCA_035308085.1 Trinickia sp.
GATATCGGTCGCCGGGCCGGGGCATGCCGACGCGGTCGGTGCGTATGCCTTGACGTCCGGCAACGCCCACGCGCTTGCCCTCGTGCTAAGCGGAACGCCGGCCACGTGGAAAAATGTCCCGATAAGTACGCCGGGCGTCGCCAGCGCACTGGCCGGCGTCAGCCAGTTTTCCGGCGGCGCATTCCTTGCCGGGTTGTACGGCACGAGCGCCGGTTCGACGTTCAACATCGCCGGAAAACTGGTCGGGACGACGTACACGGCCCTCCATCCGCCGAACCTCGGTGCTGCTCAGAACAAACTTACCGCCGTGCTCAGCTTGAGTTCGACCCAAGCGATCTTCGTCGGCGACTACACCGACTCGATCGGCTTCGCGCAGAACTACGCGGAGTTGTGGAACGGGACGGGGTTCATGAACCTCAACCCGCCTGGTCAGGGGGGACGATTCGCCGGTACGAACAGTATCTTCACCGCCGTGCGAGCGGTGCCGGGTACGAGCCACATCGACTTCGCCGGATATCGAGCGTGCCCGGTCGACACGTTCTGCCCGTTCGTCTACGTGTACAACATGGCGACGAAGACATGGTCCAGCGTGGACACGGCGGTCACGCCCAGCGTGTCCGGTCAGGTCTTCAACGGCTTCCACGCCCAATCTTCGATCCAGGCGTGGGCGGTGGGCGCATATCAGGATTCGGCCAATAACACATTCGCGATGATCCAAAGGTTTGACGACGCGACGCTCGGGTTCAAGAACTTCACTTTGCCGTCGCTGCCGGCGGAGTCAATCCTCGACGATGTCGCAGCGCTTGCCACGAACGATGCAGTAGCCGTCGGCGTATCCGGCAACACGAAGCCGACCACGAAGCCGATCGCGCTGTATTGGAACGGAACGGTGTGGGCGAAGACGACGCCCATCGTCACGATTCCGACTGCGTTCTACGGGATCTCGGAAGTGCCGGGTTCGACCAACGGTTACATCGTGGTGGGCGCGCAGCAGCCGGGGACGGTTTCGAAGACGCTTGCCGCAGCCGCGGCGTGCGACTGATAAAAGGCCAGCGTGCGCACAATCTCTTCAGGTACCGAACCGAGCGTCGGGATCACCGTCTAACGCGCGAAGCGCTTCGAGCGCGTCCGGTCGGCAGAACTGTTCGCCGATTTGTCCCGCCACGAATCGGCCGCCGCGCACGACGCCTTGCAGCTCGAGCCGCCGCAAAGAGACCAAGAGGTCGCGCCATGCCGGCGCCAGCGTCTCGCGTCGTACGACGTCGCGAAAGACCACGCCCCAGCGCGCGAGCAGTTGGTTCGCGAAACGATCGACATCGTGCGGCTTCTCACCGGATCGCAGCAGTGCCCATCTGCCCGCGGCGTTGCGCGGCCGGGACTTGTTGAAGCGGCCAAGCGCGAGGCGCCGCTTGGGGTCGATGAGCGCGCGAAGGTTATCAAATCCGTCGGCCGTGACCAAACCGGCCGCCACCAACTCCCACAGCGCGTCTTCAACCTCGCTTGCGAGACGGGCTGTCGCGCGGACGAGGTCTGCGAAAAACGAAGCGCCATCGCGCTGCAACGCTTCGTGCACTTCGCGCGCCGCTGCGGTCAACGGTTGTGGGGTTTTCGAGCGGGCGGTGACGAGCCACCCTGCGTCCTCGCGCAGGAAGAGCGAGATCGGTGCGATGCGCGATGGGCGAATGCGCCGGCCGGGCGGCTGTGCGCCGTCCCCGAACGCGGGGTGCGGCGAAAGCCTTGCCCACATCACGTCGCCCGATGCGCACAGCTTGTCGAGGAGTTCCGGCTCGTAGCGCGCGACCCGCTTCGGGAGCACTTCATGTTCCCAGCTCGACGCGGGAAATTCGAGCCCCTGCAATTGACGGATGACCGCAAGCGTGCCCTCGAGCCCGTGCAATTGCGTTCCGGCGGCGAGATGCTGCCAGACATCTATGAAGCGCCCGTGTTGGGCCGTGCTGACCGGCTCGATTTCGCGCCGCAGCGTCGCGATCGTGCGGCGATGGATCCGCGCCAGGACGCGGCGGTTGCAATATTCGTCCTGCCCACCCGGTCTGAAACTGCCGTGGAAGACCTGGCCCTCCATTTCGAGCCGCGCGAGGGCGATCTCGATCGCGTCGCGTGGGAGTGCAAGGCGCTGCGCCAGCGTCTCGGCCGTCGTCGGGCCGGTGGATTCGAGCCAGCCGCGCAGCATCTGCGCGACGGCGTCGTTCGCATCTGGTGCAGGGTCCGCGTCCGTGTGGCGGTGCGCAGCGCGAAAGACGTCAAGCTTTTCCGCCGGGACCCAAAACGCGTGGCCGTCGACGACGGCCGCGCAAGCGCGCCGAGCGGCGACGAGCTCCTCGAAGAACGCGATCCACGCATCGGAGGGCGGCAGCGCGACGAGCGTAAGCAGAGCATCGTGCAGCTCGTCGGCGCTGCGTGCGGTCGGCCACACTTCTTCCTCGACCGCGGCGATGGCGGCAGGGTCGAGCGCTCCGATGCCGTTGGAGACGTCGGTATGGAGCGTGCTGCGCAGCTGTACCGCACGCGCGCGGCGCTCTTCCAGCGGCGCGTCATCGAGGAACGCGAACGGGTTTGCATTGAGGATCTCGTGCGAAAACTTGGACGGCTCGGCGGTTTCGATCGCGCGCGTTTGGATCTTGCCGGCGTTGATGCCGCGCAAGATCGCCTTGAGGCCGTCGATATCCATCGCCTCGTGGAGGCAGTCCGACACCGTCTCGTTGACGAGCGGATGATCCGGAATGCGCACTTCTTCCCCGCCGAGATTTTCCGGACAGGCGGCTTGATCGGGGAACACGGCCGCCAGCAGATCGTCCGCCCGCATCCGCTGGATGTTGGCGGGCACTTTGCGCCCGCCGCGAAAGCGC
>DATGHJ010000455.1:0-6952 GCA_035308085.1 Trinickia sp.
GGCGGCCCATCCGCCCCCGATGAAATGCTTCGCGTCTTCCATGCAAACTCCTCGCCGGCCAGTTGGGGATTCCACTGCGGAGCTTCGATTGAAACGGAAATGCGCGGTCGATTATCGCGCCGATCGGCGGCCAAGTGCGTATGGCCGATTGGCTATAATGCGCTTTCTTCCTGTCCGGTCTGCCCGGCGCGAGGCGAGAGCGGCCTTCGTTCGCCAAGCTCGCCAGTCTCGCCAGTCTCGCCGTAGGGCGGCAGGGCCGTGTGTTACGAATTCCTTCCTCTTTCTTCAGAGAACGTCATGAGCTTCAATCACGTCCCCGCAGGCAAAGACATCCCGCACGACTTCAACGTCATCATCGAAATTCCGGCCCAAAGCGATCCGGTGAAATACGAAGCGGACAAGGACCTGGGCATGCTCGTCGTCGACCGCTTCATCGGCACGGGCATGCGCTATCCCGCGAACTACGGCTTCATTCCGCAGACGCTGTCGGGCGACGGCGACCCGGTCGACGTGCTCGTCGTCACGCCGTTCCCGCTGGTCCACGGCTGCGTTGTGCGCTGCCGCGCGCTTGGCATGTTGCAGATGACCGACGAATCGGGCGTCGACGCGAAGCTGGTCGCCGTGCCGCAAGACAAGCTGTGCCCGATGACGGCGCACATGAAGTCGGTCGACGACGTGCCCGAGTACCTGAAGGACCAGATCAAGCACTTCTTCGAGAACTACAAGGCGCTCGAGAAGGGCAAGTGGGTGAAAGTCGACGGCTGGGTCGGCCTCGAAGCCGCGCAGAAGGAAATCACCGAAGGCGTCGCGAACTACAAGAAGTAAGCGAAGTAAGCGGCGGCAAGGACTTCAGGCCCGGGCGAGGCGGTTAGGCCCGCGTCGCGAACGCCCGAAGGAGACGAAAAAAACAGCGCGAGCCGTCAAGGGCCGCGCGGTTTTTTCATGGGCATGCCGCCGCTCAGGACGCTTCGGTTTGCACATCGTCTTCGTCAGGCGGCGGAGGCGGCAGCACCGATTCGAGCGTCCGCGCCCCCGCCGCCAGCGCGCGCTTTTGCGCGGGCGCGAGACGCTTCACCCAATATTCGGCGCGCAAAGCGCTGGAACGATCGGCGACTTCGAACGACGCCAGCACGGCCACCGGTTTGCGCGAGCGCGTATAGCGCGCGCCGGTGCCGCTCGCGTGCTTGTGAAAGCGCGCGGCGACGTCGGTGGCGATGCCGGTGTAGACGCTGCCATCCGAGCATTCGATCAGGTAGAGGAACCAGCCCATCAAGTCTTGAAAGGATTGTGCTCGCGCAATTCGTCGATATGCGCGTGGATCAGATTCGCCTCATTAGCGAGAAAGTGCCCCACTGCGTCCTCGAACGCCGGATGCGCGAGCCAGTGCGCGGAACGCGTGATCGTCGGCAGAAAGCCGCGCGCCATCTTGTGCTCGCCCTGCGCGCCGCCTTCGAAGCGGTCGAGCTTTTCCTCGATGCAGAATTCGAGTGGCTGGTAATACGCGGTCTCGAAGTGCAGGTACGGCACGTGTTCGAGCGCGCCCCAGTAGCGGCCGTAGAGCGTGCCGCCCGTCGCTTCATTGCGTTCGTAGACGACGAGCGAGCTCGCAATCGGCTTGCCCTCGTACTCGGCGATGACGAGAAGCAGGTTCTCCGGCATCGTTTCGCCGATCCGCCGGAAAAAGTCGAGATTCAGATAGGGTGACGAGTAGTGCTCGCGGTACGTCTGCCGGTAGCATTTGCTGAAGAAGCGCCAGTCGGTGTCGGTGGCGTCCTCGCCGCGCACGCGCCGGAACGTGATGCCCGCTTCGCGCACCTTGCGGCGTTCCGCGCGTATGTTCTTGCGCTTTTTTTGTTCGAGCGTCGAGAGAAAATCGTCGAAATCGCGGTAGCCGTTGTTGAGCCAGTGAAACTGGATGCCTTCGCGCTGCATCATGCCGAGGTCGGTCAGCGCGCGCGTTTCGGTTTCGGTCGGGAACAGCACGTGCAGTGACGACACGTCCATCTGCTTCGCGAGCGCGACGAGCGTGGCCGCGAGCTGGCCGCGAGCGCGGTCGTCCGCGGCGAGCATCCGGCTGCCCTGCACCGGCGTGAACGGCACCGCGCAGACGAGCTTCGGATAGTACGCGAGCCCGTTGCGCTGATACGCGTCGGCCCAGGCCCAGTCGAACACGTACTCGCCGTACGAGTGGCTCTTCAGATACAGCGGCGACGCGGCCGCGAGCCGCCCGGTGCGCGTGTCGGTGAGCGTGACGAAGCGCGGCGCCCAGCCGGCGTGCTCGCTCGCGCACTGCGTCGTGGTCAGCGCGGCGAGGAATTCGTGCCTGAGAAACGGCGTAGGCTGCGGCTGAAGCGCGAGCAGGCCGTTCCACTCCGCCGCGTCGACCTCGAGAGGAGACGCGAGAAGGCCCATGCGATAATCGAAGCGTTCTTGTTTCAACGGTGTGACTGTTCCACGTGGTCCGGCAGTGCGGCTCCGGGTTGTCGGTTTCGGGGTTGTCCGCTGAAGATGGGCCAGTGCGAATGGCGCAATCCGAAAGAGAGGCCACGCCCCTTGTCTCTCATGTTGCGTGCTGTCAGCGCGTTTCGCAATGACGGGCGCTCCCCGGTAAGCCGGGCCCAGCTATCGACCTGACATGAAAACCCGAATCGCACTTGCTCAAATCAATGTCACTGTCGGCGACTTCGCCGGCAACGTCGCGAAGATCGTCGCCGCCGCGCGCGCGGCCCACGACGACGGCGCGAAGCTGCTTGTCGCGCCGGAGCTCGCGCTCTCCGGCTATCCGCCCGAAGACCTGCTGCTGCGCCCCGCGTTCTACGCCGCGAGCGCCGCTGCACTGGCCGATCTCGCTGTTCAGCTCAAGCCGTTCGCCGGCCTGCACGTGATCGTCGGCCACCCGCATCGCGACGACACGAACGGCCATGGTAATGCAAACCGGCCCATCGAGCGCGGCTTGCCGCCCGTCGATACGTACAACGCGGCGTCGCTGATCGTCGACGGCAAGATCGCCGGCACTTATGTGAAGCAGGAGTTGCCGAACACCGAGGTGTTCGACGAAAAACGCTATTTCGCCGCCAATCCTACGCCGTTCGTGTTCACGCTCGATGGCGTCACGTACGGAGTCGTGATCTGCGAGGACGCGTGGCACGCATCGGCGGCGCAGCTCGCGAAGGCGGCGGGCGCGCAGGTGATCGTGATCCCGAACGGCTCGCCGTATCACTTGAACAAGGGGGCGGTGCGCGTCGATATCCTGCGTGCGCGGATCGCCGAGACCGGCCTGCCGATGATCTACGTGAACATGGTCGGCGCGCAGGACGAGCTCGTCTTCGACGGCGGCTCGTTCGTGCTCGATGCGAAGGGCGAGGTGGTCGCGAAGATGCCGCAGTTCGTCGAAGGCCATGCGATCGTCGAGTTCGACGGCGCGAGCCCGGTGAAAGGCGAGATCGCGCCCGAGCAGCCGCTCGAGGCGCAGGTCTACGCGGCGCTCGTCATGGGCGTGCGCGACTACATCGGCAAGAACGGCTTTCCGGGGGCGATCATCGGGCTTTCGGGCGGCGTGGATTCCGCGCTCGTGCTGGCCGTGGCCTGCGACGCGCTCGGCGCCGAGCGCGTGCGCGCCGTCATGATGCCGTCGCGCTACACGGCCGATATCTCGACGACCGATGCCGGCGACATGGCGCGGCGCGTCGGCGTGCGTTACGACGAGATCGCCATCGCGCCGATGTTCGACGCGTTCCGCGGCTCGCTCGCGAAGGAGTTCGAGGGCCGCGCGGAAGACGCGACCGAGGAGAACATCCAGGCGCGCATCCGCGGCACGCTGCTGATGGCGTTGTCGAACAAATTCGGCTCGATCGTGCTGACGACGGGCAACAAGAGCGAGATGGCCGTTGGCTACTGCACGCTCTACGGCGATATGGCAGGCGGTTTCGCGGTCATCAAGGACATCGCGAAGACGCTCGTCTACCGCCTCTGCCATTACCGCAATGCGGCAACCACGTTCGAGAAGCGCGACATCATCCCCGAGCGGATCCTGACGCGCGCGCCGTCGGCCGAATTGCGCGAGAACCAGACCGACCAGGACAGCCTGCCGCCGTACGACGTGCTCGACGAAATCATGCGGCTCTACATGGAAGAGGACAAATCGCTCGGCGAGATCGTCGCGGCCGGCTTCGCGGCCGACGACGTGAAGCGCGTCACGCGCCTCATCAAGATCAACGAATACAAGCGCCGCCAGGCGCCGATCGGCATTCGCGTCACGCACCGCGCGTTCGGCCGCGATTGGCGCTATCCGATCACGTCGCGCTACCACGAACCCGTCGAATGACCGAACCGGCGACACGCGCCGTGTGCATTCGCGTCCATTGCGCGGATGGCGATGCACACGGCGCGGCGTAGAATCGAACCCATCTCATCCTTTCCAAACGCTTGCGAGGCACGCCATGAAACGCATCACCGCCATCATCAAACCGTTCAAGCTCGACGAAGTGCGCGAGGCTCTCGCGGAAGTCGGGCTAACGGGGCTGACCGTCACCGAAGTCAAGGGCTTCGGGCGCCAGAAAGGCCATACGGAGCTGTACCGCGGCGCCGAATATGTCGTCGATTTCCTGCCGAAGGTGAAGATCGAAGTGGTGGTGGCGAGCGCGCAGTGCGATCAGGTGATCGACGCGATCATTGGCGCCGCGCGCACCGGCAAGATCGGCGACGGGAAGATCTTCGTGACGGATGTCGAGCGCGTGATCCGCATCCGGACCGGCGAAGAGAACGAAGCGGCTGTTTGAGTCCGGAACCTGCGGTCGCGCTGCCGTTGCGCAGTGCGGCCGCTGCTTGGAGGCTATACCGGCGTCACGCCGGGTGTTTCTGCGCCCAAAATGAAAAAACGGTGCGACGCCCTTACGGACACCGCACCGATACGCGCCTCTCGCAGCAGCGTGAAACTTGTGTTGAAACTGTTCTGACTACACCGTTTGGTTAGAACGAGTGCTGGATACCTGCGTACACGCCAGTCTGGCTGTGGCCTGCAAGCGGGTTCTCGTTGAAGGTCGAACTGGTGACCGTGCCGCCAGGGCCAGGGTTGTTCGCATCGAGGCCGAAGTTGGCCGTTTTGCTGTTGCGCACCGAGGCGATCTGGATGTCGAGCAGCGTGCGCTTCGACAGGTTGTACGAGCCGCCGACCGTGTAGATCGTCGCGTTGCCGGCACCGTTGTTGCCGTTCACGTGGTAGGCCGCTGCGATCACAGCTGCAGCCGGCGTGGCTTGCCACGTGACGCCGCCCCATTCCTGATCGAGCGAGGTGGGGGTGCCGAGCCCAGCGTTGGTCACGCCCGACGTGCGGATGGCTTCATACACGCCCTGAATCTTGAACTGGCCGAGGAACACGTTGACGCCGGCGACGTAATCGCGCGAAGCCGTGAATGCGCCGTTCAGCGCGCTGCTGGCTTGACCGTTCAGCTGGCCGCTGTTCGGGTCGCGAATTTCATCGTACAAGCCGCGAACCTGGAAGAGCGACGTCGTGTAGGTCAACTGGAGACCGTCTTCACGGCCTTGCGTCGTCGTGCCGTTGCCGTTCCAACTCGTCGAGTTCGACAGCGAGTACTGGCCGTACACGTCAAAGCCGTTCCACTTCGGCGACTGATACGACACGTTGTTGCTCGATTGCGGCCAGTTGCGGCCACGCACCAGCGACGCCGACGACCAGTTCGACTGGCCGAACGGATCGAAATCCCACACGCCGTTCGAGATGAAAAGCTCGCGACCCATCAAGAAGGTACCGAACTGATCGTTCGCGATACCGACGGTTGCCCAGCGATTCCAGATCGAGCCGGCCGAGCCGAGCGAGCCGGTCGCCGTGCTGAAGCTGCCTTCCAACTGGAACACCGCCTTGTTTCCGCCTCCGAGGTCTTCAGCGCCCTTCAAACCCCACAGGCTCGTGCCCCAGTCACCGCTTTCCAGGCGCCAGCGAGAGGTTGAACCGTTGTAGGCGTTGTTAGGCAGGCCGCTGATGTATTCGACGCCTGCGTCGAGGCGCCCGTACAGCGTCACGCTGCTTTGTGCGTGTGCGACTACGCCGGCAGACATGAGCGCTGCGGCCAGCAAAGCTTTCTTCATCATCTCCTCCATTACCCTGTCAAAAATGAAGCCACTACTGCCAATAGCGCCCGGCGTGGAGACGCCGGGCGGGAATTTTTATCCAGGGAGACCTGCGTGAGGCCGGCGCGCGATGCCGTGTGGCGGTTGTCCCCGAGCACAGCGCGTGTAGTGGGCCAGCTGTCTGTCGCAGTCCCGATCCCCTCGTTGACCGGTGTCTCCTCTGCGTTTTGAAGTAAAACTACTTTTCAAGAACTTTGTTTTGCTACTTTGGTTACTAATTTAGCAAAAATACACTTCGGTGGCGAAGAAAATCGTAGTTCGGCTAGCTGGTGTCTCTAAATTGCAATACGACTGTGGTCCGCCTGCGTCGGAGGACACCATGACCATGCCGAAATTCCTTGTCTGACAAGGGACGCACGATTCCTAGATAGATGAGTCAAGGAATTTCACTATTGACGATAAAATTGGGCGGGAGTAAGCGGCTAATCGGACTGATTTGCAGGTGCGCGCCGGCTAAAAAGGCAGTTTTTATGGGAAGTGAAGGAAAAATAAAAGGCGCTGAAAGCGCCTTGTAAAAATAATCAAATCAGATTTTATGCGGCTCTTATTTGAGACTGCCCGACAAGAATTGCCTGAGCCGTTCGCTCTTCGTGTTTTGAAAGACTTCGTTGGGGTGACCTTGTTCCTCGATGCGTCCTTGGTGCAGGAACACAACATGGTTCGAAACGTTGCGCGCGAAGCCCATTTCGTGGGTCACGACGATCATCGTGCGGCCTTCCTCGGCGAGCTTCTGCATCACCTTCAGCACTTCGCCGACGAGTTCCGGATCGAGCGCCGAAGTCGGCTCGTCGAACAGCATCACGTC
>DATGHJ010000456.1:0-3950 GCA_035308085.1 Trinickia sp.
TGGAGGACGCGATATTCACCGTACGGCGCTGCGTCTTTCCATCGTGGCGCGCGATTACAGTGTAGCGTCCGTCAGGCAGAGATAACAACATGAATGGCCCGTGCGAGTCGGTCTTGAGGACCGTCGTTCCAAGAGAATCCGTGATTTGGACGGGGATGTCGGCCAGATATTCGTTACCGCTGTTCGTTTTGCCCGCGAATTCCAGGGCCAACGGATAGTTGTGCATCACGCTCTTGATTGCCGCGGATTGGTCGCTGCCTATCCCTCCCGACAAATAGCTGATGCTGCCGCTGTGCTGAAGAGGTGGCAATGCCGGTGTTGCAGCCATGGCGATCTGAGACGTACCGGCCGCGAGAATCGCGGCAGCGCTGATTAACGGGAGCAGACGTAGCTTCATTTCCTTCTCCGTCGAACACAAAAAAGACCCCTCCGCTGCGCATGCCGAAGCGGTGTCGTTTTTGCCGAGATCAAACGACGACCGGTATGAGTTTTCCGGTCATCTTTGCTCGCCCCATGTACGTCCGCTCTTTAGGCGCGGACTTGCAGAGGGATCTCCTTGAGCGTAAGAACGCAACCTTAAAAATGCCTTAATTCACAGGGGTATCTGCAAGTTTGGCCGCTGCTCGTGAGCGGAGGAGCGCGACGTCGAGCCGTATTTCGTCGGCCCTTGAGTTGCCTGCGCGTTAGCGACGCATCGCCAACGCATCGCCAACGCATCGCCAACGCGTCAAGCTTCCAGCGCAAGCAGCGCGAACGTGGCGAGCCAATGCTCGCCCATGTAGTCGCCTGCGACGTGTTCGAGCGCGGCGCGCAGATGCAGCTCGGCCGCTTCGTTCAAAAGCGACTTGCGGATATCGCCGGCGGGCAGGGCGCGCGCAATCGAACGCTGACACCAGGCGCGGCTGAGATTGAGGCCGTCGAGGTGCGCGATCTTGCCGTCGGTGCGATCGGTGACGGTAGCGGGGACAAACAGCGTTTCGGGCTTGCGTGCGGGCAAATCAGGGAGGAAACGGTCGAACCAGCCGGCGAACTCGCCGGCAGGCAGCACGCGCCGCATCAATTCCGCTTCCATCAGCGCGGGCGACAGGAACTCGTCGCCGCTCGGCTCCCACGCCTGGCAGCCCACATCGTTCGAATACCAGCGCTCCGCTGTCAATACGATCAGCGTTTCGAGCGCGCCGTGCGACGTGCGGCGCGCGAAGTCGAGCGCCAGCGACAGCGCGAACGCCGTGTTGAAATGCGTGCCGACGCGCAGCGGATAGGTCGACTTCGGCAGGAACTCGGTGAAGCGTTCGACGAACGCTTGCGCGAGCGGCGCGAGCGTCTTGCTCCAGCGCCCTGCATCGGGCAACGACGTCATCGAATAGAGCTGGTCCGCGAGCGCGAGGAGCCATGCCCAGCCATAGGGCCGCTCGAAGCCGCGGTTGTGGGCAAGGTTCAAGTAAGCGAGTTCGCCCGCGACGTTTTCCTCCGTGAAATGCGCGTCGACGACGGCCGCGATGCGCGACGCTTCCGGCAGGTCGGGGTAGCGGTCGACGAGACGCAGCACCAGCCAATAGCCATGCACGCAAGAATGCCAGTCGTAGCTGCCGTAGAAGATCGGATGCAGCGTGCGAGGGCTCTGCACGTCCTGCGGGCCGGCCAGCGAGTGCGTGAGCTTGTTCGGATATTCGCGAGTCAGGTGGGCGAGCGCCAGCGAGGCGAACTTCGACGCAATGGCGGGGGTGAGATGAGCGGTCATCGGCGGTCGTCAGAAGTGGAGTGAGGCGGGCTGACGGGCGGAGCGCGGGTGGTGCGGGGGCGGTGCTATACGCAGGCGGGCCCCGGCGCTGTCCTGTCAGACGATTCGGCAACGCGAATTAATCTAACACGCGCTTGACGGCGGCGGGTTGCTGGTTCGCCCGCGTCGCCGCCTCGTAACGGCGCTTCGCTTCGTCGACATCATTCTTCAACTGCACGAGCGCGGCCAGCTCCGCTTGCGGGGGCTGCAACGCGGCCCACAGCACGTCGACCAGACGGTCGGCCGTCGCCTCGATGTCGGTGCGGCGGTTCGCGAGTGTCGCATCCCACAGCACGTGCTCCATCGGGCCGAACACCATCGAGCGCAAGAGGCGCAGCGGCACGTCGGCGCGGATGTGGCCGATTTCCTGGCCGTGCGCGAGCACGCGCATCAGCGGCGCGGTGTAGCGGCGCTGGAGTTCGGTCAGCTCGTCGGAGAGCGCGTGATGCTTCGTGCGTCCCTCCGACAGCACCAGCGCGCAGAGCCCCGTACCGTTCAGCAGCATGAGCCGCAAGTGGGTGCGGATGATGAACGCGAATTGCTGGCGCGTGCCGCTCTCGCGCGGCAGGCCGGTCTCGATCGCCGCAATGATTTCGTCGTACCAATCCGCGATGACGCGCCCGCACAGCTCGCGCTTGCCGCGGAAATAGCTGAACACGGTGGCTTCGGAAATGCCGAGACGCTGCGCGATTTCGGCCGTCGTTGCGCCGTCGTAGCCTTTTTCGGAGAACACTTCCCGGCCCGCCTGAAGAATCTCCTTCACGCGTTGCTGGGACTTGCGTCCCGCCGGCTGGCGGCGCACGCCCGGCGGTTCGGCCCTGGTTTCCGGCGTCATATGAGTCAAGGTCAGAATTGGATTTCGATGCGGACTGTTTCGAGACGATCTTAGCACGCACTGGCAAGCATATATGACGTTAGAAAGAAATTTGAGCGTTACTCACAAAAACCTATTGACGTTTACGTCAATGTGGCGTGAAATTCGCGCTGATCGGGCGCAACATAGGCGGCGGGCCACGAGTCCGCCATGCCGCGGTGCCGCATCGCGCTTCCCAACTTTGGCTTCGAAATTCGAGGAGACATCAATGAGCAACCTGCCTGGACTGCAATTCCCGCTTGGCGAAGACATCGAAATGCTGCGCGATACGCTCGCGAACTTCGCCGCGAAGGAGATTGCGCCGCGCGCGGGCGAAATCGACCGCAACGACCAGTTCCCGATGGACCTGTGGCGCAAGTTCGGCGAGCTCGGCGTGCTCGGCATGACGGTCTCGGAGGAGTACGGCGGCGCGAACATGGGCTATACGGCGCACATGGTCGCGATGGAGGAGATCTCGCGCGCGTCGGCTTCGGTGGGCCTATCTTATGGCGCGCATTCGAACCTGTGCGTGAACCAGATCCATCGCAACGGCACCGAAGCGCAGAAGCGCAAATATCTGCCGAAGCTCGTCTCCGGCGAGCACGTCGGCGCGCTCGCGATGAGCGAGCCGAACGCCGGTTCGGACGTCGTCAGCATGAAGCTGCGCGCCGACAAGCGCGGCGACCGCTATGTGCTGAACGGCACCAAGATGTGGATCACGAACGGCCCGGATTGCGACACGCTCGTCGTCTACGCGAAGACCGACGTCGACGCCGGCCCGAAGGGCATCACGGCGTTCATCGTCGAAAAGGGCATGAAAGGGTTCTCCGTCGCGCAGAAGCTCGACAAGCTCGGCATGCGCGGCTCGCACACCGGTGAGCTCGTGTTCGAGAACGTCGAGGTGCCCGAAGAGAACATCCTCGGCCAGCTCAACGGCGGCGTGAAGGTGCTGATGAGCGGCCTCGACTATGAACGCGCGGTGCTGGCGGGCGGCCCGACGGGCATCATGGTCGCGTGCATGGACGCGGTCGTGCCGTACATCCACGACCGCAAGCAGTTCGGTCAGGCGATCGGCGAATTCCAGTTGATTCAAGGCAAGGTCGCCGATCTTTATACGACCTTGCAGGCGTGCCGTGCGTATCTCTACGCGGTGGGACGTCAACTCGATACGCTCGGCGCAGGTCACGGCCGCCAGGTCCGCAAGGATTGCGCGGGCGTGATTCTCTACACGGCTGAAAAAGCGACGTGGATGGCCGGCGAAGCGATTCAGATTCTCGGCGGCAATGGCTATATCAACGAGTATCCGGTCAGCCGTCT
>DATGHJ010000457.1:0-8827 GCA_035308085.1 Trinickia sp.
GAAGGCGTGCTCGGCAGTGCGCACACGAGCGCGAGGAACGGCCTGATGGTGATCCCGCTCTTCGAAACCATCCCCGACTTGCGCAACGCGCCGCACATCATGCGCGACTATTTCGCGCTGCCCGGCGTCGACGCCATCGTCGAGCATCAAGACGGCGAGCAAGAAGTGATGCTCGGCTATTCGGACAGCAACAAGGACGGCGGCTTCCTCACGTCGAACTGGGAGCTGTATCGCGCGGAGCTGGCGCTAGTCGCGCTCTTCAAGGAACGCGGCATCACGCTGCGGCTCTTCCACGGCCGCGGCGGCACGGTCGGACGCGGCGGCGGCCCGACCTATCAGGCGATCCTCTCGCAGCCGCCCGGCACCGTCGAAGGCCAGATCCGCCTGACCGAGCAAGGCGAAGTGATCGCGAGCAAGTTCAGCAATCCGGAGATCGGCCGGCGCAACCTGGAGACGGTGGTCGCCGCGACGCTCGAAGCGTCGCTCTTGCCGCAAGGCAATGCGGGCAACGTGCCGGGCGCGAACCTCGCCGCGTTCGAGGAAACGATGCAAACGCTGTCGGATGCCGCGATGGCGTCCTATCGCGCGCTCGTCTACGAGACGCCCGGCTTCACCGACTACTTCTTTTCGTCGACGCCGATCGCCGAAATCGCCGAGCTCAACATCGGCAGCCGGCCCGCATCGCGCAAGCTGCAAGACCCGAAGAACCGCAAGATCGAGGATCTGCGCGCGATTCCGTGGGGCTTTTCGTGGGGGCAGTGCCGGCTTCTGCTCACGGGCTGGTACGGCTTTGGCAGCGCGGTGGCCGCGCATCTGGACGAGGCGGGCAGCGACGCCGAGCGCGCGCGGCGGCTCGCGGCGCTCAAGAAGATGTACAAGACCTGGCCGTTCTTCTCGACCTTGCTGTCGAACATGGACATGGTGCTCGCCAAGACCGATCTCGCGGTCGCCTCGCGCTACGCGCAGCTCGTCGCCGACAAGAAGCTGCGCAAGCACGTGTTCGAGCGCATCGTCGCGGAGTGGGAGCGCACGTCGAAGGCGCTCTCCGAGATCACCGGCAAGGAAGAGCGGCTCGCCGACAATCCGCTGCTCGCGCGCTCGATCAAGAACCGCTTCCCGTACCTCGACCCGCTGAACCACCTGCAAGTCGAGCTGATCAAGCGCCACCGCACCGGAGAGACCAACGTGCGGCTGCGGCGCGGGATTCATCTGACGATCAACGGGATCGCCGCCGGGCTGCGCAACTCGGGCTGACAACGCCGCACTCGTCACGCGACGCCCTGACGCGTCGCGTGACGCCCGCTTCACATCGCCTGCTTCATCGCCCGCTTCATCGCCTGCCCCCTCACCGCGCTTCGATCATCAACGCATCGAGCTTGAACGAGCCATCGGCCTCTACGTCGAAGTACTGGCGCACCTCGTCAGGCGCGCTCTCCCACATGGACCGAATGGCCGCGATGCGCACCTCGGGCGTCCTCATCCGCGCGACCCACGACGCGAACTCGATCGGCAAACGCCAGCGCTCGCGAATCTGCGCGGTGAAGCCCGCTCCCGCAAACAGCGCGACCCATTCATCGGCGCGATAGTCGCGAACGTGCGACCCGTCACGCAACAATTCGATCGCCTGGATATGCGTGTCGACCAACGGATGATCGCTGCCCGCGATATCGATGAACAGCACCCGCCCGCCCGGTTTCAACACGCGGCGCACTTGCGCGAGCGCGCGCGGCACGTCGTGCCAGTGGTGCGCGCTCATGCGGCTGATCACCCAGTCGAACGCCGCGTCGGCGAACGGCAGCACCTCGGCCGCGCCCTGCTCGGTGCGGATGTTCGCGAGACCGCGCTCGCGCGCCGCCGCGGCGACGGTCGCCAGCATCTGCGGCGCGAGATCGTAAGCGACGACCGACCCCGCGTGCGGCGCGGCCGCGAAACTCGCATGCCCCGCCCCGCACCCGAGATCCAGCACAGCGGCTCCGGACGTCGTGCCGATCTCGGCCGCCAGCGTTTGCAGATCGGCGCCGCTGGCGTGCACGGCACTCGTCAGATAAGCGGCGGCGGTCGTTCCGAACGCGTCGGCGACCTGATCGTGATGTTTCATCGATAGCTCCTTGATGGGGACGGATAGGCGCGCTGTCCGGCCAGAGTCCGTCGAGCGCACCGCACGATGCTGCCCGGACGCAACACGTGTCGCTACAATAGAGCCCGTCTTGTACCAGTACAAGTTAAGCAATTATCCTGGTACACGAGCTACTCCCCTACGATTGCTCGCCAGCTTCATTTGTAGAAAGAACATGATCAAGCCGTCGCATCCGAACGATCCGTCCCCGTCCAGCTCGCGCGGCACGCCGCTCGACGCCACGCCCGCTCGCGCGCTCGGCGACTTCATCCGCGCGCACCGCGAGCGCCTGTCGCCGATGGCGGTCGGCCTGCCGCCGGGGCCGCGCCGCCGCACGCCGGGCCTGCGGCGCGAGGAGGTCGCGCAATTGTGCGGCGTGAGCCCGACCTGGTACACCTGGATCGAGCAAGGGCGCCCGGTGTCCGCGTCGGCCGACGCGCTTGCGCGGATTGCGGTCGCGCTGCAGCTCTCGCGCGCCGAGCGCGCTTACCTGTTCGAACTCGCCGAGGAGCGCGATCCGGCCGAGCCCGACCAGGCGGCCAGCGACGCCCCCTCCGCTCTCATCGAAACCGTCCAGCTCATCCAATCGCCGGCGTACGTACTCGATCGCCAATGGACAGCGCTCGCATGGAACGCGCCGGCCGCCGATCTCTTCGTCGGTTGGCTGGACGACGTGCGCGGTGGCCAACGGCCGAGCGGGGAAACGCTCGAGCGCAACCTGCTGCGCTTCACGTTCACAACGCCCTCGGCGCGCGCGCTGATCGTCGACTGGGAGACGCGCGCGCGCCGGCTCGCGGCCGAATTCCGCGCCGATTCGATCCGCCACCTGAACGATGCGCCCACGCGCGCCCTCATCGATGCGCTCTCCGCCGAAAGCGACGCATTCGCACGCTTCTGGGCGTCGCAAGACGTCGGCGAGCGCGAGGGCGGCGAGCGCGAGTTCGATCATCCGCGGCATGGGCGCGTCGTCTACGATCAGATCACGTTCAAACCCGCGCACCGGGAGGATCTGAAGCTGGTGGTGCTGGTGCGACGCTTATAGCGTCAATTAAGATAGCCCGCGAGCCAATAAAAACCCGCCATGACCACTCTTCCCCCCGAGCCCACGCCGGACGCCCTTGCCGCTCTCCTTGCGCGCGTCGCCGGCGGAGACGCCGCGGCGCTGCGCTCCCTCTACGATCTGACCTCATCGAAACTGTTCGGCGTCGCGCTCCGTATATTGGTGAAGCGCGAATGGGCCGAAGAGGCGCTGCAGGATGCGTTCGTCAGCATCTGGCGCTACGCGGGCGACTACCGCGAGAGCCTCGCCGCGCCGATGACCTGGATGGCGGCGATCGTCCGCAACCGCGCGCTCGATGTCCTGCGCCGGCAAAAGACGAGCGCCGCCGGGCAAACCGAATGGAGCGAAAGTTTGGACGAAGTTTTGGCAGGACCCGACCCCGATCCCGCCGACACCGCGCTGCTGAGCCAGGAGGCCCGGCGGCTCGCGATCTGCATGGCGCGGCTCGACGCGAACCAGCGCCAGGCGGTCGCGCTCGCCTACCTGCGCGAGCAAAGTCACAGCGAGATCGCCGACGTCTTGAAGGTGCCGCTCGGCACGGTCAAGTCGTGGATAAGGCGCGGGCTCGAAAAGCTCAAGACCTGCATGGGAGGCTTGTGATGGATTGGCATCGGCGTCCGGAACTCGTCGACCGGCTCGCGGCCGAATATGCGCTCGGCGTGCTGCGCGGGGCGGCGCGGCGCCGTTTCGAGCAGATTGCGCGGCGCGATGCGGCGGTGCGCGTCGCGGTCGAGGAATGGCAGGCGCGCGTGCGCGCGATGGCCGAATTGGGGCCGCGCGTCGCGCCGTCGCCGTCGGTGTGGGAAGGGATCGCGCGGCGGCTTGAATTGAGCGCCGCGCGGGCCGCCGTGCCGCAACGGCAGCCGGCTACGCGTAAGCCGAGCCGCTCGCGCTGGTTCGAAAGCCTGTCGTTCTGGCGCGGCTGGTCGGTCGCCGCGACGGCCATCGCCGTGCTGGCGCTCGCCGTCTCGCTGCGTCCGCTCGTGCCGCAAGGCCCGGCGCCCGCGGCGCAGGTCGCCGAACAGCCGAACGGCCAAGGCATCGAGCGTGTCGCCTACATGGCTGCGCTCAACGATACCCAGACGAGCAAGACGATGATGGTCGTCATGTGGGACCAGAAGAGCGCGATGATGACCGTCCACCGGATGGGCGGCGACACGGGCCCGGCCGGCAATTCCGGCAAGTCCGAGCAGTTGTGGGGGATGGCGCAAAACGGCCGTCCGGTATCGCTCGGCCTGATTCCTCCGGGCGGCACGATACGCATGAAGGTGCATGGAATGGGCGCCTACCTGAAGCTCGCGGTATCGATGGAGCCCCAAGGCGGCTCGCCCGACCCGAACGGTCCGACGGGGCCGGTCATGTGCGTCGGCAAGCTGATGGCGACGGCTTAGCGTCGGTTCACGCCAATAACAGGTCCTAACCGGGCTCGCGCGCCGTCGCGCCGGATAGCCTGCGCCTTATATCGATCGGCCGAGCCCGGCTGCCCCGGGCCGCGATGATAGAATCGTCTCCTCTCCCGGCACGCGCCACGCGTGCTCCCAACGCCGTCGCAGCACGGCACTACGTTCACTGCCATCACCATGACGTCCCAACTGCACAAAAAAGGCGAAGCCTGGTCGGCTCGCTTCTCGGAGCCGATGTCGGAGCTTGTCAAACGCTATACGTCGTCGGTTTTCTTCGACAAGCGCCTCGCGCTCGTCGATATCGAAGGCTCGCTCGCGCACGCGTCGATGCTCGCGGCGCAGAAGATCATCGGCGAGGACGATCTCGCCGCCATCCAGCGCGGCATGGCGCAAATCAAGGGCGAGATCGAGCGCGGCGAATTCGAATGGCAGCTCGATCTCGAGGACGTCCACCTGAACATCGAGGCGCGCCTGACCGCGCTGATCGGCGACGCGGGCAAGCGCCTGCACACCGGCCGCTCGCGCAACGACCAGGTCGCGACCGATATCCGCCTGTGGCTGCGCGGCGAAATCGACCGCATCGGCGGCTTGCTGAAGGACTTGCGCGGCGCGCTCATCGATCTCGCGGAACAGAACGCCGAGACGATCCTGCCGGGCTTCACGCACTTGCAGGTCGCGCAGCCGGTCACGTTCGGTCACCATCTGCTCGCCTACGTCGAAATGTTCACGCGCGACGCCGAGCGCATGCGCGACTGCCGCACGCGCGTGAACCGCCTGCCGCTTGGCGCGGCGGCGCTTGCGGGCACGAGCTACCCGATCGACCGGCACGCGGTCGCGAAAACGCTGGGCTTCGACGGCATCTGCGCGAACTCGCTCGACGCCGTCTCCGACCGCGATTTCGCGATCGAATTCACGGCCGCGGCCGCGCTCGTGATGACGCACGTCTCGCGTTTTTCCGAAGAACTCGTGCTGTGGATGAGCCCGCGCGTGGGCTTCATCGATCTCGCGGACCGCTTCTGCACGGGCTCGTCGATCATGCCGCAGAAGAAAAACCCGGATGTGCCGGAACTCGCGCGCGGCAAGACGGGCCGCGTGAACGGCCATCTGATGGCGCTGCTCACGCTGATGAAGGGGCAGCCGCTTGCGTACAACAAAGACAATCAGGAAGACAAAGAACCGCTCTTCGACACCGTTGATACGGTCGCGGACACGTTGCGCATCTTCGCGGAGATGGTTGCGGGCGTCACGGTGAAACCGCAGGCCATGCGCGCGGCGGCGCTGCAAGGCTTCTCGACGGCCACCGATCTCGCCGACTACCTCGTCAAGCGCGGCCTGCCGTTCCGCGACGCACACGAAGCGGTCGCGCACGCGGTGCGGATCTGCGTCGATCGCCAATGCGATCTCGCCGATCTCACGCTCGATGAGATGCGCAAGGAACTGCCGAACGTCGCGCATCTGATCGGCGACGACGTGTTCGACTACCTGACGCTCGAAGGTTCGGTGGCAAGCCGCAACCATCCGGGCGGCACGGCGCCCGAGCAGGTGCGAGCCGCGGTGAAGGCGGCACGGGCGGCGCTGGGTTAAGCGGAAAGCGCACAACTGCGCTCCAAGCAAGAACGGCGGACCTGAGTCCGCCGTTTTCATTTGGCCGAATTTCTGCCCCCATCCTCCGGGACGTACGTCAAACGCTCAATCGTTCCCCACCGTCTCCGAGAACCGCTTGATCGTCGCAATCCGAGCGCCGATCAAGTCCGTCCGATCCGAAGCGCTGATGAGCGGCGAAGTCGCGTCGCGAAACGCGATCCACGCACGTTCCGCACGCACCAGCGCGGGCCGCGAGCGAACCGGCAACCGCTCGCGCAATTTCCGGTAGTAACGATTCAAGTCGTAATCAGCGTGCACGCACGCGGCATCGTCGGCGCACCGCGTCGCGCGCGGTGCGGCAGGCGGTGCATCGCCCGTCTGCTTCGCCTGGGTGGCCTGCGTGTATTGAGCGGCCGCGCGGCGCAACGCGAGCGCGCGATCGCGCACCGGCTGCAAGCGCAGGTTCGCGGCGGACATCGCGTACGCCGTGCCGCGCGTGGTCGCGAACACCGCGTGCAGCAGATGCGCTTCCTCCTTGCGCCACGCGACCCAGCGCTTCTGGCTTTCCTGCCATTCTCGGCGCAACTTGTCGGTAGGCGCATTCGCGAGCACCGACTGGAAGGCGGCATCGATCGCTTTCTGCCACGCGTCGTTAGCCTCGTCGGTGCACTGCACCTGCCCCGCCGTCGACGACCGGTCAGCGCGCGCAAGACACTGCTGCATCGCCGTATCGATCGGGTCGGCGGCGGCAACCTCGGCCCGCGCCGCCCCCGCCGACATCAGCCCCGCAAAGCCGGCGGCGACGAAAAGCACGCCGGCCAGACCGTGTTTGAAGCCCGGTGACATCATCAGTCGCGCACGCAATCCACGAAGTACTCGAGGCGGCCGTTGGCCGTCTCGGCGACGAGCCCGTGGATATCCGTGTAGAAACCCGGGAAGCGCTCGTTGAAATCGCGCGCGAACTTCAGGTAGTTGACGATCGTCTTGTTGAAGCGCTCGCCGGGAATCAGAAGCGGAATGCCGGGCGGATACGGCGTGAGCAGCACGCTCGTCACGCGGCCTTCGAGTTCGTCGATGGCCACGCGATCGATCTCGCGATGCGCGAGCTTCGCGAACGCGTCGGCTGGCTTCATCGCCGGCTCCATGTTCGACAGATACATCTCCGTTGTGAGCCGCGCGATGTCGTTGGCGCGGTAGACGCTGTGAATCTGCTGGCAGAGGTCGGCGAGGCCGACGCGCTCGTACTGCGGATGCTGCGCGACGAACTTCGGCAGCACGCGCCACAGCGGCTGGTTGTTGTCGTAGTCGTCCTTGAACTGCTGCAGCTCGGTCACCATCGAGTTCCAGCGGCCCTTGGTGATGCCGATCGTGAACATGATGAAGAACGAGTAGAGCCCGGTCTTCTCGACGATGATGCCGTGCTCGGCCAGGTACTTCGTGACGATCGCAGCCGGAATGCCGGTCTCGCCGAAGTCGCCCGTGAGGTCGAGCCCCGGCGTGACGATCGTCGCCTTGATCGGGTCGAGCATGTTGAAGCCGGGAGCGAGCTGGCCGAAGCCGTGCCAGTTGTCTTCGGCGCGCAAGACCCAGTCTTCACGCGAGCCGATGCCTTCGTCGACGAGGTTTTCCGGGCCCCAGACCTTGAAGAACCATTCGTCGCCGTATTCGGCGTCGACCTTGCGCATCGCGCGGCGGAAATCGAGCGCCTCGGCAATCGATTCCTCGACGAGCGCCGTGCCGCCCGGCGGCTCCATCATCGCGGCGGCCACGTCGCACGACGCGATGATCGCGTACTGCGGGCTCGTCGACGTGTGCATCAGGTACGCCTCGTTGAAGCGGTCCTTGTCGAACACGCGGTGCTCGGAATCCTGCACGACGATCTGCGAAGCCTGCGAGATGCCCGCCAGCAGCTTATGCGTGGAGTGCGTCGCGAACACCAGCGCGCCGGTGCGCGGACGGCCCGCGCCGATCGCGTGCATGTCCTGGTAGAACTCGTGGAACTCGGCGTGCGGCAGCCACGCTTCGTCGAAGTGCAGCGTGTCGAGCAGGTCGCCGAGCAAGTCTTTGATCATTTCGACGTTGTAGATCACGCCGTCGTACGTGCTCTGCGTGATCGTCAGGATGCGCGGCTTCGCGTTCGGGTTCTTCGCGAGCGCCTCGCGCGCAAACGGGTTCGCCTCGATCTTCTTGCGAATGTTCTCCGGCTTGAATTCGTCGCGCGGAATCGGGCCGATGATGCCGAAGTTGTTGCGCGTCGGCGTGAGGAACACCGGAATCGAGCCCGTCATCATGATCGCGTGCAGGATCGACTTGTGGCAGTTGCGGTCGACGAGCACGATGTCGCCCGGCGCCACGGTTGCGTGCCAAACGATCTTGTTCGAAGTCGACGTGCCGTTGGTCACGAAGAACAGGTGATCGGCGCTGAAAATCCGCGCCGCGTTGCGCTCGGACGCCGCGACCGGCCCGATGTGGTCGAGCAGCTGGCCGAGTTCGTCGACGGCGTTGCAGACGTCGGCGCGCAGCATGTTCTCGCCGAAGGACTGATGGAACATCTGGCCGAGCGGGCTCTTCAAGAACGCGACGCCGCCCGAATGCCCCGGGCAGTGCCACGAATACGAGCCTTCGTCGGCGTACTTGACGAGTTCCTTGAAGAACGGCGGCGCG
>DATGHJ010000458.1:0-2380 GCA_035308085.1 Trinickia sp.
CGTGAAGCAAAAAACGGCCGTCGCGGCGTAGGCCGCCATTCTTGTAATGCGCATGAAAACCCTCGTAAGCCATTTATTTTGTAAGGGTCCGCTCTGTGTCAAGCGGATGCCCAACGATGGATTACGGCGCGAGTCCGGAAATATTTAGGGGTGGGATGTCGAAGCGGGCCTCAAGGCAACCTATCTATCGCAACTAACGGTCAAGCCCGCCGGCCACCGCCGAATTGGCTGAGGCTGAAGCGGCAAATGAAGCTACCGCCCTTATCCGGTGCACTCAAGGCGTGCGGACCAATAGCCCACTCAACGGTTGCCGTCAAGCAGATCGCCCAGGATTTCGTCGAACGCGGCTTGTGCGTCTTCGAGTTCCTGCAGGGCGGCGTCGAACGTTTGCAGCGCGAATTGCGACGGGTTGCCGGCACCTTGCGGCGGGAACTGCGATTGCAGCGACGCGAACGCCGTCTGGACTTGGCGCGTGGCGTTCAGGACGCGCTCCATCGCGTGGGTTTCTTCGGCTCGTGCCTGTTCGGGATTCATCGGAAAGACTCCATGGTTCGTTGGCGTCGCCACTATGCCATGCGCGGCCCCGGCGGGTTAGGGGAAAGCGCCAAAATATCGAAATGACGCTTTGAAAATGGCCAGAAATCGCTCCGCCGCCGATTGCAAGATAGAGCCCTATTTAGAACCCTATTCATCAACGTCGCGCGTCATGGTTTCCAGTCATTTGCTGATCGTTTATATCGCCGCATTAGTCGTCGTTTTTGCGGTGCCGGGGCCGGACATGGCCCTCTTGCTGCAAACCAGCATCGGACGCGGTGCGCGCTCGGGGCTCGCCGCCGCGGGCGGGCTGGCCGTTTCGCGGGCGACGCACGTGACGCTCTCGGCGTGCGGCGTGGCGGCGCTTCTGCACAGCGCGCCGTGGCTCTATGAAGTGGTGCGCTACGGCGGCGCGGTGTATCTAGCCTACGTCGCGATTCAGATTTTCCGCTCGCCGGTGTTCGCCTTGCCCTCGGGCGACGAAGCGGATCGCTCGTCCAGCCCATTGCGCGCGTTGTTCGTCAAGGGCTTGCTGACGAACCTGCTCAATCCGAAGGCGCTGTTGTTCTGTTCTGTGCTGCTGCCGCAGTTCGTGCGCCCCGAGGCGGGTCCGGTCGCGCTGCAAGTGACCGAGCTCGGCGTTTTGCTCGTGGCGACCGGGGCGTGCTTCGACATGGTCTACGCGTTCGGCGCCGCGCGGATCTCGAACTGGATGCGCTCGCATCCGCTCGCGCAGACCCTGCAGCGTTGGACGTTCTCCGCCGCTCTGATCGGCTTTGCGTTGCGCTTGTCTCTGGACTGAACGCTGGACAGTCATCCGCTCAGCGGATAATTCGGATCGATAGGGAATCCAAACTAACGGGTGTGCCTTGCGAAGCCGGGAACGTCTTGCTGCGCTGCTTGCGCGGCGCCCGCTTTGCGTGCGGGTTGCGGGCACTCTCGGACCCGCGGCGCACGGCCGCCGCAAAACGTTCGAGCGCGGATACCGAGCCGCACACGCTTTGGTAGATCTCGCTGCCGATGCGGCCGTCGAGGATGACTTGCATGCCCGAAGCACGCGCCAAGTCGATGATGTCCATTTGCGCCCCCTCTTTCGAATTTCACAGATCTTGATTGGATAACACGGCGTCGCGCGTGTTTATTCCGTTCCGGCGAGGCTTTCCTTCGCGGTACCGGCTTCGCTTGGATGGCGGTCTTCATGCCGTCAAGACGAATGCGGCGGCCGGGCTTTTCAAGGGGGGTGGATTATGCGGATACGCGGCGCCCCGCTGTCGGGGGCGCCGCGGTCGTGCGTAGGACGCGGCGAGCGCCGGCCAAGCCCGCGTTGCGTCCGCCGCGCTTAGTTCGACTTGCCGAGATAGTCGAGCTTGCCGATTTCGACGCCGTTGTGACGCAGGATGTCGTACGCGGTCGTGATGTGGAAGTAGAAGTTGGGCATCACGAAGTAGAGCAGGTAGCTCGAACCGGTGAACTCGATCGGGCCCGCGCGCATCTTGAGGACGATGTTGCGCTCCTCGCTGCCGTCGACCTGTGCGGGCGTGAATTCCTTCAGATACGCGATGGTCTTGTCGAGGCGTTCGCACAGCTCGTCGAAGGTCACCTCGACGTCTTCGAATTTCGGCGCCTCGACGCCGGCGAGACGGGCCACGCAGCCCTTCGCCGTGTCGGTGGCGATGTGCACCTGCCGGTTCAGCGGCAGCATGTCCGGAAAGAGGCGGGCGCTCACGAACGCCGCTTGGTCGATCTGCTTTTCGGCAGCGTGTGCCTGGGCCTTGCCGAGAATGGTCTTCAGGTTGGTCAGGCCGCGCACGAGCACGGGCACCGATGCTTGATACATGGACAGGGT
>DATGHJ010000459.1:0-6035 GCA_035308085.1 Trinickia sp.
ATTCGGAGAACCGTGCACATCACGCACATCTATGTCTACGCCAAGGACAATTATTCCTTTACCGATGATGGTGGCGGCTATTCGCAATATCTTGGGCATTGGAATAGGCATGACATGCTGTGGCTGGCGGCATCGTTGGCCGGTGATTATGTGAAAATGGAATTCGAGCAACAGCCGCAAATGCGCCCCCGCCTGTGGGATGGCACCGACAATCCGGTTTCTACAGAACTCCCGTTGTTGGAGCGCAGCATCTATTACCCGATCCGCAATCGAGATTTCCGAGCTTGGCAGCAGCAACACCAGCAAGGCGGCGATTTTCTAGTTTACTCGGATCGAAAATTTATCCTATTGGAAACCCCGATTATCGTGGAATTGCCAGAATGTCCCGTTTAGCCCGAGCCGTCAAAAAACCGCAGTTAAAGTACACAATAGCGCTGCTTGTCATGTTGGCGTGGTTGGTACAAGCCGCCTGCGATTCTTATTCGTACCGGAACATGCCGGACCCGGACCTTCGGAGATCGTTGCTAGATAGCATGTTTGTACCAGAATTCCTCTGGCGCGCAATAAAGTTCACCTTCATCGCAATCTGCCTCCTACGCAGTTGGGCCTATGTATTTGCCGATTCGGCATCAGGCCGTGCCTACCGCACCTTCAAACTGTCCACCACGGTGGCGTTGCGGATCGGCATTGCCGCACTGGCGCTCAACCTTTGGAACCTGTGGTGGAACACCAGCCCTGGGGGGTGGTGCGGGCCGTACACCGAGATAATGACTAAGACAATGGGCGGTAACGTATTCGAAGATGGTGGACGGCGCTATGAAGTACGGCTATGCAGAGTCTTCTCGTGGGGCCCGTTATTTTCGGAAAGAATGCGGTTGCAGCTATTTTCCGCCGCGACAGGAGAATTACTGGCGGAGCGCTTTTTCTATTTCTCTCTAGCCGGTGACCCCTGGGATGCCCGCGAGATCACGACAGACCCGGGCAAATTGAATTACGGTCGTGGTGACGACGACGGTTATGGCGGCAGGCTGAGCTTGCCTCCCACCAAGCTCGATTGGCTGCGGGCGCGGTTTCCTTGAGCAATTTGCGCATGCGCCTGACGGCGCCGGGCGTCGCACGTGCGGTCGTACCTATTACCAAGGAGGTGCGCAGTCCGGGCTGTCCGCCCGACTTCTTGACAAGCGGTTCACGCCCACTCTATGATGCACCGAAACGTTCGCCAAACGAATCTATGTTCGAATAACGAACAAATGGCAACCAACACAGCCCAAGGCGCCGGTTGCCGGAGACGCCGGGCACGCGTGAGCGCGCCTTTCCACCTAGCGGTCGGCAGCCTTGCATGGGGCTGGCCTAAGCGCTAACGCGCTAGGGCCACCCGACAGCGCCGCATCATCAGGAAGACAGCATGGTTAACAAGATTTTCGAATCCCTCCAGGCGGCGGTGGCCGACATCCACGACGGAGCGACGATCATGATCGGCGGCTTCGGCACGGCCGGGATGCCGTCCGAGCTGATCGACGCGCTGATCGAGCAAGGCGCGCGCGATCTGACGATCGTGAACAACAACGCGGGCAACGGCGACACGGGCCTGGCCGCGCTGCTCAAGACCAAGCGCGTGCGCAAGATCATCTGCTCGTTCCCGCGCCAGTCCGATTCCTACGTGTTCGACGCGCTCTATCGCGCGGGCGAGATCGAATTGGAACTTGTGCCGCAGGGCAACCTCGCGGAGCGCATCCGCGCGGCGGGTGCAGGCATTGGCGGCTTTTTCACGCCGACCGGCTACGGCACGAAGCTCGCCGAGGGCAAGGAAACGCGCCTGATCGATGGCAAGTACTACGTGCTCGAAGTGCCGCTCCATGCCGACTTCGCGCTGATCAAGGCGTACAAGGGCGACCGCTGGGGCAATCTCGTCTATCGCAAGACGGCGCGCAACTTCGGCCCGATCATGGCGAGCGCCGCCAAGACGGCGATCGTGCAGGTCTCGGAAGTCGTGCCGCTCGGCGCGCTCGATCCGGAAGTGATCGTCACGCCGGGCATCTTCGTGCAGCGCGTGGTGGAAGTGCCGCAGACGGTGCACCGTGACGAACACGCCGAACAAGCCGCTTGACGAGGAGAACCGACGATGAAACGACTGACCCGCGATGAAATGGCCAAGCGCGTCGCGCAGGACATCCCTGAAGGCGCTTACGTGAACCTCGGCATCGGCGTGCCGACGCTGGTGGCGAACCACCTCGCCGCCGACCGCGAAATCTTCCTGCACAGCGAAAACGGCCTGCTCGGCATGGGTCCCGCGCCCGCGCCCGGCGAAGAGGACGACGAGCTGATCAACGCCGGCAAGCAGCACGTGACGCTGCTCACGGGCGGCGCGTACTTCCACCACTCCGACTCATTCGCCATGATGCGCGGCGGGCATCTGGACTTCTGCGTGCTCGGCGCGTTCCAGGTCTCCGCGAAAGGCGACCTCGCGAACTGGCACACCGGTGCGCCCGATGCGATTCCGGCCGTCGGCGGCGCCATGGATCTCGCGATCGGCGCGAAACAGGTGTACGTAATGATGGAGCACCTGACGAAGCAAGGCGAAAGCAAGCTCGTCGCCGAGTGCTCGTATCCGGTGACGGGCGTCGGCTGCGTCGACCGCATCTACACCGATCTCGCCGTGATCGACGTGACCAAGGAAGGGCTCGCCGTGCGCGAAATCTTCTCCGATATCTCGTTCGAGGAATTGCAGAAGCTGACGGGCATCGCGCTCATCGACGCGAGGCACGCCGCGGCTTCGGCTTGATCCGGGCCCGGCCGGGCGTATTTGCGCATGCGAACAAAGCGGCTTCGCGAGACAATGGCAACGCCCGAGTCTCGCGCGCCGCTCGTTTTTCGCCCTTGCCAGCAAGGCGCGGTTTTCAATCTCCATCCATTCCATGCTCGAAGCCAGCGCACGCCTCACCAGCCTCATCTGCGGGACGCAGCCGATGAACGACGTGTGGTCGCCGCGCGCCACGCTGCAGCGGATGCTCGATGTCGAAGCGGCGCTGGCGCGCGCCTCGGCGGCGCATGGCGTGATTCCGCGGACGGCGGTCGGCGCGATCGAAACCGCGTGCCACGCTGAAAAGCTCGACGCCGACGCGTTGACGCGCGACGCGGCGCTCGGCGGCAATCTCGCGATTCCGCTCGTCAGGCAACTCACGGCGCGCGTGAAGGATATCGATGCCGAGGCGTCGAAATTCGTCCACTGGGGCGCGACGAGCCAGGACATCATCGATACGGCCACCGTGCTGCAACTGCGCGACACCTTCGCGCTGCTCGACGCCGATTTGCGCGCCACCTGCGATGCGCTCGCCGCGCTCGCCAAGCAACATCGCGCGACCCCGCTGATCGGCCGCACGTGGCTGCAACAGGCGCTGCCGATGACGCTCGGCCTCAAGTTCGCACAGTGGCTCGACGCACTGTTGCGGCACCGCGCGCGCGTCTCCGAATTGCGCGCGCGCGTGCTCGTGCTGCAATTCGGCGGCGCGGCCGGCACGCTCGCGAGCTTGCGCGAGGCGGCGCCCGCCGTGGCCGGGTCGCTCGCGCAAGAGCTCGGCGTCGCACTGCCCGCCGTGCCGTGGCACACGCAGCGCGACCGGATTGCCGAAGCGGCGTCGCTGTTCGGCATGTTGATCGGCACGCTCGGCAAGATCGCGCGCGATATCTCGCTGCAGATGCAGACCGAAATCGGCGAGCTCGCGGAGCCGGCCGCGCCCGGCAAGGGCGGCTCGTCGACGATGCCGCACAAGCGCAATCCGGTCGGCTGCGCGGCGGTGCTCACTGCGGCCGCGCGCGCCCCCGGGCTCGTCGCGACCGTGCTCGCTGGCATGGTCCAAGAGCACGAGCGTGCGCTCGGCGGTTGGCAGGCCGAGTGGGACGCGCTGCCCGATCTCGCGCGCCTCGCTGGCGGCGCGCTCGCGCAGACCGCGCAGATCCTCACCGGCCTCAATGTGGATGTCGAGCGGCTCGCGGCCAATCTCGACGTCACGCGCGGACTCATTCTCGGCGAGGCGGTGATGCTGGCGCTCGGCGACAAGATCGGCCGGCTCGACGCGCACAAGCTCGTCGAGCACGCGTCGAAGACAGCCGTGCAAGCGGGCCGAACGCTCTTCGATGTACTCGCCGCCGACGCCGCCGTCACTACCCATCTTCCCGTCGCACGCTTGCAGCAACTGCTCGATCCGGCGCAGTACGTCGGGCAGGCGCATGCGTACGTCGACGCCGTGCTCTCGCTGCACGCCACCGCAACCGTCCAGGAGTAATCGCAATGCCTTTCGCCGCCGTCAATGGCATCAACCTTCACTATCGGGTCGATGGCGCACAGAACGCCGACGCGCCGTGGCTCGTGCTGTCGAATTCGCTCGGCGCGGATCTGTCGATGTGGACCGCGCAAGTCGAAGCGTTCTCGAAGCACTTCCGCGTGCTGCGCTACGACACGCGCGGCCATGGTCATTCCGACGCGCCCAAGGGGCCGTACACGATCGAGCAATTGACCGGCGACGTGCTCGGCCTGCTCGATGCGCTCAAGATCGAACGTGCGAATTTCTGCGGCATTTCGATGGGCGGCCTGACGGGAATCGCGCTTGCCGCGCGGCATGCTCAGCGCTTGAATCGCGTCGTGCTGTCGAATACGGCGGCGCGCATCGGCTCGCCGGAAGTCTGGGTGCCGCGCGCGAAGCGCTCGCGTGAAGAGGGCATGCTCGCGATTGCGGATGCGGTTCTGCCGCGCTGGTTCAGCGCCAAGTTCATCGAGAGCGAGCCGCTCGTCTTCGCTCAGATCCGCGATGTGTTCGTGCACACGAACAACGAAGGCTACGCGTCGAATTGCGAGGCCATCGATGCCGCCGATCTGCGCGGCGAACTCGCGGGCATCGAGGTGCCGTCGCTCGTGATCACCGGTACGCACGACGTCTCGACGACCGCCGAGCAAGGCCGCGCGCTCGCGAGCGGCATTCCCGGCGCGCGCTACGTCGAACTGGACGCCTTCCACATTTCCAATATCGAACGAGCGGGCGAATTCACGCCGGCCGTGCTCGAATTCCTGACGGGGCGGCAATGAACGACGAAGAACGCTACGAAGCCGGGATGAAGGTGCGCCGCGCGGTGCTCGGCGACGCGCACGTCGACCGTTCGCTCGCGAACCGCACGGAGCTGACGGCGGAATTCCAGAACTTCATTTCGCGCTACGCGTGGGGCGAGATCTGGACGCGCGAAGGTTTGCCGCGCCATACGCGCAGTCTGTTGACGATTGCGATGATGGTGGCGCTGAACCGCGGCGAAGAGCTGGCCATGCATATCCGCGCGGCGAAGAACAACGGCGTGACGCGCGACGAGATCAAGGAAGTGCTGCTGCAGACGGCGATCTACTGCGGCGTGCCGGCGGCGAATTCGGCGTTTCACTTGGCCGATAAAGTCTTCCGCGATGAAGACGCGGGCGGGGCGGCCTCCGCCGATTAAGTACGCCGCGTAGCGCGGAGGGGCTGCCGCCCCTCTCTATTCCTCTGCGTCGTGCTCGACGACGAAGCGCATCAGGAACGCGCGGATGGCGGCTTCCACGGCGCGATGGTCGGCGCAGCTTTTCGAGCCCGCGTCGGCTTCGTCGCCGAACAGCGTCGGCGGCGCGCAATAGACGCCGACTTCGAACCCTTCTCGCAGCACGCGTATCTCGTGCGCCGTCTCCGAGTATTCGGCCACCCAGTGAATGCCTTCGATATGGGTGCCGGTTCTGATGGGTGCTTTCATCGGTGTCCCCCTGTCGGCCGGAGTTAGCGCTTTGGCTGTCGGCCGGAGTTCGTGCTTCAGCACTGACTTCGGCCCCATGCAGCGCAGTCAGCACCGGCCGCGCGATGTAGCGCGACAGCGGCGCTGCTTTCAAGCCTACGCCGATCATCGGCGTTGCGCACGTTGCGGGTGCTGTACGTGCGAAAGGCCAGACGATTGTCGCAGGCTCGTCACCGAAGGAACGTCGCGCTTCCCATCAATGATTGATCGACTCGAGCGAACGTCCGCGCGTG
>DATGHJ010000460.1:0-7407 GCA_035308085.1 Trinickia sp.
AAGACGATCGCCGTCACGCCCAACAGGGCGCCGCATAGCGTCAAGATGTCCATGTCATTCCTTGAAGGCCGGCGGCGCCGACGAATTGACCGCGGGAGACTTGATCGCCTTCACCGTCTCCATGAACCGCTGCTCGATATCCTGCACTTCGATCGGATCGATCTTGATGTCGCGCCGCATGACCCACGAGATTTCTTTCTTGCGCGCTTCGGTCATGACGCAGAGCAGCCGCTCGGAGATCGACGGGTCCGCGATCGAAGCAAGCAGCTTCGCGAGATCGTAGGTATCGAATGCGCTGACCGCATCGAACAGCGCGCGCTCGTCGACGAACTCGAGATCGCTGAGCGACTCCAGGTCGGCGGCCGCACGGCGGCTGCGCCGCGAAAAGTACGAGACGCCCTTCGCTTCGACGTAGTTCAGCACGCTCGATTTGCGAAACGCGAAGATGTCTTCGGCGATCTCGCCATGCGAGAGCTTGTTGAGAATCACCTTCTTTTCCACGCCGATCAGCGTCTCGAGATCGGACAGCTCGATCAATTCGAGTTCGCTGGAAATTGCGAGATCGAGATCCTGGTCGGCCACTTGCTGCGCGCGATCGGTGATCCGCACGGGATCGAACGTGACCATCTGGCGGTTCAGCGCGCTCGTGCTTTCGTCGGCAGACTGCGATGCAGGAGTCTTTCCCAAGTATTCCGAGCGCCCGTGCTCCATGGCGATCAGATTGAGCTTCTCCATGCGCCGGAGCATCGCCATGACGTGCAGGCGCGAATGACCGGCAATCGCGCGGCACTTCTTGACGACTTCGCCAAGCGGCACCGAGGCTTCCTCCTGGCGCGAGCGCCCAAGACGCTCTTCACGGTACTCGGCGCCCGCCATCAAGGACAGCACATGGGCATACGACAACACGCCCGGAAGGAACTCGGCATGCGTGTAGGTCGCGAGCAAATCGTCCTTTTTCTTGATGCGGCGAATCATCGTTCGCATCATGTGGCGCAAGAGCGGCGAAACTCTTTCCAATTCTTCCTCGACCACGCTCACGTCGATGACGCTCAACTGGCAAAACGACAGTGCCTTGGCGGTGGACGTGCGCGGCTCCTGCGGCAGCAGCGCCGCCTCGCCGAAGAACTCGCCTTTGCCGAGCGTCGCCAGCACAACCTTCTTTTCGTCGCACCGCGTGGAGATTTCGACTTTGCCGTCCGCGATCACGTAGATCACCGGCTTGCCTGCGTAACCTTCGGAGTAGATGACTTCGCCCGGAGCCGCCGTGCGCGACCATGACGAGTTTTGCTGCTTCACGATGTTCCCCTGCGGATATTGTTATGTGCCGTCCGGCACTCTGCGCACGCGTGTATCAGACACGCGTACCGTCGCCACCGGTCCTCACTCGCGGTGTCCTCTTTCACTACTTGGGATATCGACCTGACCCTCGCAGACTTTAGCGTTTTGGCCGTCGTTCAAAGGGATAAAATCGCGCGCAAACGTTTGTCTTTTCAAACGCGAGCAATAGTCTTACGAAAAATTTGCTTAATAGCGAGTCAATTGTGTTGTGGCTACGCCTCGAGAAAGCCCACTTTCACAGGCGGCACGAACCACGCGAGGCACAGCCCGATCAACGCCGCCGCGGCGGCCACCGTCAGGCCCACGTGGATCGATTCCACCAGCGCGCCGCGCGCGGAACTCATCATCGCGTCGCCGGCGTGGCCCGCGCTCACGAGGCGGTTGATCAGCGCGGCCTGCTCGGCGCGATCGATGAGCAACTCGGGGCTTGAGAACGATTTGAACCACTGCGTCGCCTGATAGGAATCGAGCGAGCGATGCACGCCCATCGTGTAGAGATGGCCCAGGAGCGCCCCCGTCATCACCGTGCCCAGCATCCCGCCGAAGGTACGCAGCGATTGCAGCAGCGCGGTGGCCGCGCCGAGGTGATCGCGCGAGACGATCTGCTGCGAACACACGGTCAGGCTCGTCCCGACGAGCCCGAGGCCGAGGCCGCTCGCGCCCATGCACGACATCCACACCACGTGCGGCTCGTTGCCCCTCAACGCGACCACCGATAGGCTCGCGAGCGCGGCGAGCGCAAAGCCGATGTACATGAGCGCGTTCGCGCGGCGGATGCGCGTCACCACACGATTGTTCACGACGCTGCCGAGCGTCGTGCCGAGCAGGAGCGGCGTGATCAGCGTGCCCGAATCGTGCGGCGACATCGCATACCCGCCTTGGAACAGCAGCGGCACGTAGAAGACCAGCGAGAACAGCGCAAAGCCGCCGAGCACCGACATCGCGAAGAGCGCGCCGAGCTTGCGGTCGAGCAGCATGTCGACCGGAATGATCGGGTAGCCCATGCGCTTTTCCCAGAAGAACAGGGTGAGCGCGCAGACCGTCACGATCGTGCCGAGCGCCACTGTCAGCGTGTTCCAGCCTTGCTTGGGCAACAGCTCGATCATGAACTGCAGCGCGCCGAACGTAACGGCCACGACGAACGCGCCGACCCAGTCCAAGCGCAGACGCGCGCCTTCACGCGATCGACGAAGATGCGGTAAGAAACGGCGGACGAAGAAGAGCGCGACGATGCCCACCGGCACGTTGACGAAGAACACGAGCCGCCAGCCGCCATATTGCGTCAGCATGCCGCCGAGCATCGGCCCGACCATGTTGGCAACCGCGAACGCCGAGGTGACGAATACAAGCCAGCGCAGGCGCAGCTTCGGATCGGGAAAGAGATCGGCGACCGTTGCGAACACGGTGCCGATCATGATGCCGCCGCCGATCCCCTGCAGGCCCCGCGCGAGCACGAGCGAGAGCATGTTGGTCGCCGTCCCGCACAGCACCGATGCGACCGTGAAGACGATGATCGCGGCCAGCATGAACGGCTTGCGTCCGTAGAGGTCGCCCAGGCGCCCGAAAATCGGAATCGTGATGACGGACGCGAGCATGTAGGCGGTCGCGACCCACGCATAGAGGTCGAAGCCCTTGAGATCGGCGACGATGCGCGGCAGCGCGGTGCCGACGATGGTTTGGTCGAGCGCGATCAGCATCGATACCGACGCCACACCGAGCATGGCCAATACCGACTCGCGAAACGGCAGCAATTGCCGGCCTTCCTCGTGAACATCGATGCCCGTAGCCATGACACGCTCCCAAGCGGTTCTATGCGGTCCACATGTGGTGCGCGGCGGCGTCAGTGCCGCGCCGCGCTCGTAATTTCGAAGCCGTATACGAACCATCCCCCGCGAATGGATGCGCGAACGGACGCCGATTGCGCGCAGCCATTTCGCTCACTGTTCACTCAAAAACGCGGAGACGCTAGATCGCTTCGCTCGCCGACACGCGCCGCGCGTGCTGCCCGAGGCGAACCGGCGGCACGAACAGCAAGGACACGACCGCCGCCACGACGATCACGAGCAAAGCCACAAACGTCTGATGAAGCGATTGATGCAGCACGAGCCGGATCGCCTGGTTCTCGACGCGCGCCGCCGAAGCGTCGAGAAGCTGGCGCAATTGATCGTTCGTGACCGCCGCCATGCCCTTCGCGTGGCCCAGCCCATAGTTGAGCACCGCGCCGAAGATCGTCGCGCCGAGCGTGCTGCCCAGATTGCGCGAGAAGAGGTTCGACGCCGTGGCGCTGCCGCGCTGCGACGGGCCGACGATTTCCTGAATCAGCACGAGGCAGCAGACGCTCGAGGTACCCATGCCGAGCCCCATCACGAGCGAACCGATGCCCGCGGTCACCGGCGAGCTGGAAGGGTCCAGCACGACGAACGGCAGCGCGCCGATCGGCAGGAAGATACTGCCCCCGAGCATGACGCGCCGCAGCCCCAAGCGATGGAAAGTACGCGCGGCGAGCGTCGACCCCGCGGGCCAGCCCACCATCATCATGGTCAGCGCGAGGCCCGCGACGACCGGCGAGCGGTGCAGCACGCCTTGCACGTACATCGGCAGAAACGTCGTCAACCCCATCAACGCCATGCCGCAAAAGAGCGTCGCCGCGTTCGCGGCCGCGATCGGCCGGTGCGCCCACAGCGAGAACGAGATCATCGGCTCGGCCGCGCGCCGCTCCTGCCGGACGAACAGCACCGAGCACACGAAGAACAGCGTGAACTCGAACCACGTGCGCTCGGCGCCGGTGCTGATGTCGGTGAGCCCCGTCATCAGCGCGCCGATCGCGATCGTGAAGAGCGCGGCGCCCGCGAGGTCGAGCGAACGCCGTTCGTGCCGCTCCTCTTCATGGAGGTACGCCATGAATCCAACGGCGGACGCGAGGCCGATCGGCACGTTGATCCAGAAGATCCACGCCCACGACAGATCCTTGATGATGAGCCCGCCCGCCATCGGCCCGAGCACCGCCGAGATCGCCCACACGCTCGCGAGCCAGCCCTGCACCTTGCCGCGCTCGCGCGCGGGATAGAGGTCGCCGATGATCGTGAGCGTGACCGGCTGGATGCAGCCCGCGCCCACGCCCTGGATCAGCCGGAACACGATCATCGCGGGCATCGACCACGCGAAGCCCGCGAGCACCGAGCCGATCAGGAAGATCACGAGCCCCGCGAGCATGACGGGCTTGCGCCCGTATAAATCGGCGAGCTTGCCGAACATGACCGTCGTGGCGGTCTGCGCGAGCAGGAACGAAGCGAAGACCCAGCTGTAGAGACTGAGGCCGCCCAAATCGGCCACGATTTGCGGCATGGCGGTGGAGACGATCGTCGCTTCGATGGCGACCATCGCGCTCGCGGCCATCACGGAAGCCACGACGAGCGGCCGGGAAGTTTGCGGATTACCTGACATGGGGCTCGCTCTGTTGGCGAATAGTTTGTGTAGGGATTAGACGGCGGAAAGATGAATTATGAGCGCTTCGCGAAAGACGTGCTGAAGGTGCCTCAAGCAACTGACACGGATATACAGCGGCAAATCTCGATAAGTGCAACAATCGACAGCGTCAGCGCGCTTGCAAACCCATTTGGCGACACGGAGGCGAACATGGCTGAGATCGAGAAGGAACCGGTCGTGGCAGTGCTGAACAAGATTCTCGAATCCGAACTGGCCGGCGTGGTGCGGTACACGCACTATTCGTTCCTGGTGTTCGGATTCGGCCGCATTCCGATCGTGTCTTGGTTGCGGCAGCAAGCGGACGAATCGCTCGTGCATGCCCAGCAGGCCGGCGAATGGATCACGACGCTCGGCGCCTATCCGTCGCTCGCCATCGGTCCGCTCCTCGATTCCCATACGTTCGATATCGCCTCCATCCTGCGCGAGTCGCTCGAAGCCGAGCAGATCGCGCTCGGCCTTTACCGCGAGTTGCTCGCGCTAGTCGAAAGCCGCTCCGTCGCGCTCGAAGAGTTCGCGCGCCAGATGATCCAGGTCGAAGAGCTGCACGCGGGCGAAGTCGACAAGATGCTGCGCCGCCCCGGCTCGACGGCGACCTCGCCGCAGCGTGGCATGGGGCTCGCCGAATAAGCGTTGCCTCGCGCGAGGAAAGCATCATGAAGACCGCATGGATTGCCGCGGCGCTCGTCGCGTGCGCCGCGCTCGTTGGCGCAACCGCGCACGCGCGGCAGCCGCCTTTCGACAGCTTCGCGGTGCCGGAAGGCAGCGCGCCGCATGACGTCGCGCCCTCGCCAGACGGCACCGTCTGGTACACCGCGCAAGCGCAAGGCGTGCTCGGCCGGCTCGACCCGAAGAGCGGCAAGATCGCGCAGGTGGCGCTCGGCAGCGGTTCGGCGCCGCACGGCGTGATCGTCGGCCCCGATCGCGCGGCATGGGTCACCGATGGCGGCTTGAACGCAATCGTTCGCGTCGATGCGAAAACGCTTGCCGTCACGCGCTTTCCGCTGCCGCCGAACCGGCCCGGCGCCAACCTGAACACCGCCGTGTTCGATAGGCACGGGCATCTGTGGTTTACCGGGCAAAGCGGCATCTATGGCGAACTCGATCCGCAGCACGGCAACATGCGCGTCTTCGATGCGCCACGCGGCCCCGGCCCGTACGGCATCTGCGTCACGCCGGACGGCAGCCTCTTTTTCGCGTCGCTCGCGGGCAGCTACCTCGGCCGCATCGACCCGGCGAGCGGCACGGCGCAAGTGATCGAGCCGCCGACGCCGAATCAAGGCGCCCGCCGCGCCTGGGCCGATTCGAAGGGGCGCGTGTGGATCAGCGAGTGGAACGCGGGCAAGGTCGGCGTATTCGATCCGCAGACGCGCCAATGGCGCGAATGGAAGCTGCCGGGCAGCGACCCGCACGCGTACGCGATCTTCGTCGACGCGCACGACATCGTCTGGTTGAGCGAATGGAGCGCGAACGCGCTCGTGCGCTTCGATCCGCAGCGCGAGCGGTTCGACGTGTTCGCGTTGCCGCGCCAGCACGCGAACGTGCGCCAGATGATGGGGCGCACAGGCGAAGTCTGGCTCTCGGAATCGGGCACCGATCATCTGCTGCGCTACCGGTCCGGCGCGGCGACTCCAAACGGCAATTGACGGCACTCGACGACCCATGATGCTGACGCTCGCCAACGTCTCGAAGCACTTCGACGGCAAAACACCGCGCAACGTGCTGCGCGGCGTGAATCTCGAACTGCGCGCCGGGGAGTGCGTGGCGATCATGGGCGAATCCGGCGTCGGCAAGTCGACGCTGCTCAATCTCGCGGCCGGACTCGACCGGCCCGACGCGGGCCAAATCGTCTTCGACGGGCACGATCTCGCCACGCTCGACGACGACGCCGCCACGCTGCAGCGCCGCCAAAAAATGGGCTTCGTGTTCCAGGCGTTCCATGTGCTGCCGAATCTCTCGGCGGCGCAGAACATCGCGTTGCCGCTGCTTCTGAACGGCATGCGCGCGAAAGAGGTGCCGGTGCGCGTGTCCTTCGCGCTGCTCGCGGTGGGGCTCGGCGGACGCGAGCATGCGCTGCCGCGCGAACTGTCGGGCGGCGAGCTGCAGCGCGTGGCGATCGCGCGGGCGCTCGTGCATCAGCCGCGGCTCGTGTTGGCCGACGAGCCCACCGGCAATCTCGATCACGACACGGCGATGCGCATCCTCGAGCTGCTGCGCGAGCTGGCGCGAACGAACGGCGCGGGCGTGCTGCTCGCCACGCACTCGGCGGCCGTGGCCGCTGCCACCGATCGCGTGCTGCGGCTCACGCCCGACGGCCTCGAGCCGCTCGGGTAAGCGCATGCCTGCAAGCGGACTCGGCGCCGCGCTCCTCGGCGGCGAAATGCGCGGTCATCCGCTGCGCACGTTGATCGGCGTCCTCGCCATCGCGGCGGGCGTCGCAATGGGCTACGCCGTGCAATTGATCAACCGCGCCGCGCTCACCGAGCTATCGGCCACCGTCAACGCACTGATGGGCAACGCCGATGTCGAACTGCGCGGCCCGCGCGCGGGGTTCGACGAAGCGCTGTACCCGCGCATCGCGCGCTT